>JBFHWR010000042.1:0-15953 GCA_041599395.1 Gemmatimonadales bacterium
CCCACTGCCCGTGGGATGGCCGCGGCCCTCCCCCATGTGGATCGCTTTGCGGCTGCGCACACTATCGAATCGTTGGAACGGGTCGTGCCCATGCTGGCAGCCTGATCGATGGCCATTCAGATCGAGAAAGCATTCACGATCGACGCGCCGGCGGACGCCGTGTGGGCGTTTCTGACCGATCCATATCGCGTCGCCGGGTGCCTGCCGGGGGCTTCCATCACTGAGCAGATAGACGATATGACCTATTCCGGGAAGATGACCGTCAAAGTCGGTCCTGTGGCGACGTCCTATAAAGGAAAAATTTCGTTTGACCGCCTGGACGCGGACCGCAAAGTGGCCGAGATCAGTGGGCGAGGCCAGGACGTCAGTGGTCGCGGCGGAGCCGACATGCGGATGACGAGCCAGGTGCGTGACAGTGAAGCCGGAACCGCCGTGACTGTGCAGTCGGAAGTGAATGTCACCGGGATCCTGGCGCAGTTTGGCAGGGGCATGATCGTGGATGTCAGCGATCAACTGTTTCAAACGTTCACAGATCGAATGCGAGCCGAACTCTCGGCATCCGGCACCGATCGCCAGGTACCCGCCGCGCTGGAGGGTGACTCAACCAAGGCCGCACCCGAGGACGAGGCGCTGGATGTGGTTGCCCTTGGAGCCAAGGCATCGAGCCGGGCGCTGCTTCGGGTCCTTCGGCGGCCGGGGTTCTGGGTCGTAGTGGGCCTGGGTGTCCTGGTGGCGTACTTGATTTTCCGATAGCAAACTTCGGACGGAGGAAGCGCTCATGATTCCTGCGCCATTCGACTACCACGCGCCAAAGACACTGGACGAGGCGATTGGTCTCCTCCAGAGACACGGCGAGGAAGCGAAGGTCCTCTCGGGGGGACAGAGTCTGCTCCCCCTCCTCAAGCTGCGTCTCGGCTTCGCCACGCAGCTCGTTGATATCGGACGAATCCCGGGCCTCAGCTACATCAAGGAAGAGAACGGGTTCCTGAAGATTGGAGGCGCGACCAGCGAGTCGGCGCTCGAGCGATCCGATCTCATCCGGCAACGGTATCCGCTGTTGTTTGACACGACACGCGTCATCGCCGATCCGTTGGTTCGGAACCGGGCCACGATCGGGGGGAACCTCGCGCACGGGGATCCAGCGAACGACCACCCTGCCGCCATGTTGGCGCTGGGGGCCGACATCGTGGTGCGGGGCTCCGGAGGCGAGCGCGTGATCCCAATAACCGAGTTCTTCACGGGGCTCTTCCAGACGGCACTGGCCGGGGACGTAATCCTCACGGAGATCCGCATTCCCGTGCCGGCGGCAAACTCCGGCGGAGCCTATGTCAAGCTCGAGCGAAAGGTTGGAGACTACGCGACGGCGGCAACCGCTGCACAACTCGCCTTGGGATCGAAGGGCAAAATCGCAAGCGCCGGGATCGGGCTCACGAATGCCGGCACTGTTCCCGTTAAAGCCACCGACGCGGAGCGCTTCCTGACAGGAAAGGCTCCCGATGAGGTGGCGTTCGCCGAGGCGGGCCGCTTGGCGGCGGCAGCGGCGTCGCCGTCCGCGGACTGGCGTGGAAGTGTCGAGTACAAGCGGGAAATGGTGCGGGTTCTGACCGGCCGGGCGCTCGCGCGCGCGGCCGAGCGAGCGGGAGGGCAGTGACATGGCAAAACACGCGATTCACATCACGGTAAACGGGACGGCTCATGATGTGGAAGTCGACTCTCGTTTGTTATTGGTCCATCTCATTCGCGACGAGCTGCGCCTCACGGGCACGCATATAGGCTGCGACACGACGCACTGCGGCGCCTGTACCGTGCTATTGGATGGCGAGCCCGTGAAGTCGTGCACCGTGCTCGCCGTTCAGGCGGACGGCAGGGAACTGAAAACGGTCGAGGGCCTGACCGCAAACGGCAAGCTCCATCCCGTCCAGCAGGGGTTCTGGGACGAGCACGGGCTGCAGTGCGGCTACTGTACGCCCGGAATGCTGATGACGAGCTACGCGCTCCTGCAGCGCAATTCCAATCCCACGGAGGCAGAGATTCGCGAGGCCATTTCGGGTAATCTCTGCCGGTGCACCGGCTACGTGAACATCGTGAAGGCGGTACAGCACGCTGCCGCCAACATCGGGTAAACGGGAGATAAACGATGACGCCTAAAACATCGGCCGAGGTGTGCGGGATGGGACACTCGATGAAGCGCAAGGAAGATCCGCGCTTTATCCGCGGAGAGGGGCGGTATGTTGACGACATACAGTTGCCGGGCATGCTCTACCTGGACATCGTCCGCAGCCCGTTCGCACATGCGAACATCAACAGCATCAAGACCGAAGAGGCTCTGAAGATCCCCGGGGTCGCCGCGGTGATCACAGGCGAGACGCTCGAGCAATACAACTTGCATTGGATGCCGACGCTCATGTCGGATACGCAGATGGTGTTGCCGACGAAGAAGGTGATGTATCAGTCGCAGGAAGTCGCCGCGGTGATTGCCACCGACCGATATGCGGCCGCGGACGGCGTTGCTGCCGTGGAGGTAGACTACGATCCGCTGCCGGTCATAGTCGATCCGTTCAAAGCCCTCGAAAAGGGTGCGCCGGTTCTCCGGGATGACAAAAAGGACCAAAAGGACAACCGCATTTTTCACTGGGAAGCAGGCGACCGGGATGCCACGGCACGGCTCCTCGCCGAGTCCGATGTCGTAGTCAAGCAAGACATGTACCTGCCGCGAATCCACGTCGCGTCAATCGAGACATGCGGCTGCGTCGCGGATTTCGACGCGACCATGGGGAAGCTCACCGTCTATCTGACGACGCAAGCTCCCCACGCCATCCGGACGGTGGTCGCGCTCGTCGCGGGACACGTAGGCTTGTCAGAGGAGAAGATCCGCATTGTCTCGCCAGACATCGGCGGCGGGTTCGGCGGAAAAGTGCCGGTCTATCCGGGATACGTCATAGCCATTGCGGCGTCGGTTGTTACCGGGAAGCCGATCAAGTGGATCGAAGACCGGATGGAGAATCTCCAGGCGGATTCGTTTGCCCGGGACTACCACATGTCGGTGGAGCTGGGCGCGAAGAAAGGGGGCACCCTCACCGCGCTCCGGATCAAAACGATCGCAGATCACGGGTACGCGGATGCGGCGGCGAATCCCTCGAAGTTTCCCGCGGGGTTGTTCTCCATTTGCACGGGATCGTACAAACTGCAAAACGCGTTTGCAGAAGTCGATGGTGTGTACACCAACAAGCCACCGGGTGGGATTGCGTATCGCTGCTCGTTCCGTGTCACGGAGGCAGTGCACGCGATTGAGCGGATCACCGACATGGTGGCGCAGAAGCTGGAGATGGACCCCGCGGAATTGCGTGAGAAGAACTTCGTGCGGGCGGATGAGTTTCCCTACAAATCACCGCTCGGCTGGGAATACGACAGCGGCGACTATGGGAGCGCGCTGGACAAGGCCAAAACGATCATTGGCTACGAGGCGCTCCGGAAGGAACAAAAAGAGAAGCGCGCCCGGGGCGAGTTCATGGGAATCGGCATTTCGAGCTTCACGGAAATCGTCGGGGCCGGTCCGTCCCACACGTTCGACATTCTTGGTATCAAGATGTTCGACTCTGCGGAGATTCGTATTCATCCTACGGGGAAGGCGTTGGCGCGGTTCGGAACCAAGTCGCAGGGTCAGGGACACGAAACGACGTACGCGCAAATCGTAGCCGAAGAACTGGGCATTCCCGCCGCGCACGTGCAAGTGGAAGAAGGCGACACGGATACCGCCCCGTACGGACTGGGGACGTACGCGAGCCGCTCAACGCCCACCGCGGGCGCAGCGGCGGCCATGGCCGCGCGGAAGATCCGCGCAAAGGCCAAGAAACTCGCGGCGCATTTGCTCGAAGTGAGTGAGGAGGATCTCGAGTGGGAGCCAGGGAAGTTTTTCGTCAAGGGTGCGCCACAGAAGGCGAAGACCATACAAGACGTCGCATTTGCCGCGTACACCAATCATCCCCAGGGCATGGAAGCCGGCCTCGAGGCGACACACTACTACGATCCACCAAACCTGACATTCCCGTTTGGCAGTTACATCTGCGTCGTCGACATTGACCGGGGAACCGGCGAGGTCAAGATCCGGCGCTTTGTCGCGGTCGACGACTGCGGCAATATCATCAACCCGATGATCGTTGACGGACAGATCCACGGTGGACTCACCATGGGGATGGCGCCTGCGCTCCTCGAAGAGATCCAGTATGACGAGAACGGCAACATTCGCGGTGGGAGCTTTATGGACTATTTGGTGCCGACGGCCATGGAAACTCCACATTGGGAAACTGACAAGACTGTCACCCCCTCACCACATCATCCGTTGGGGGCGAAGGGTGTGGGCGAGTCGGCAACGGTCGGGGCACCACCGGCTATCGCCAACGCCGTGGTGGACGCGTTGGGGCATCTTGGAGTGACTCACGTCGACATTCCCATCACGCCGGAAAAGGTGTGGAACCTGTTGAGGGAGAAGGGGGCCGCACTGTAGGCCGACCCCTGAATTCACGATCAGGGGACGAAGACGCGGGTGCCGGGGTAAAACACCGACCAGGAAAACCAGAACAGGGTCCAGCTATCCGTGACCGGCTTGAGACGCGTGCCGGTGAGCGGTCCAGCGACGGCCTCCCCGCGTGCATTCCACGTTGACGTGGTTTCGCGGTCGGCAAAGGTAGGCGCCGCGGAATCGACGACGTCGAACGTCAGGTCGGTCCCGCCGACGCGCCTGAAGAACGCGCGTGCTGTCCGCTCGGATCCGACCCATGTCACCAGCAGCGGCTGCGGACCGAGGTGCTCATTCACGGCCGCCACCGAGCCAAGCTCCTCCAACAGGCCGAACGGATACGCGGCCGAGAACTGCCCGAGACGCACGCCAAGCGTGAGTTCCTTTGGCGGTCGGGCGTGATTCCACGGCGACGACGGCACGAGCGTGATGGCGTTCGTGGGCTCGTCGTAATTGCCGTACGGATACACGCCGTACGGGCGCGGGATGCCCGTTTGGTCCGTCATCACGGTCGTATTAGGGTGGAGTGCCTTCCAATGTCCCCAGGTCGTTTCGATTACGGGAACGCGATTGAGGGGCGTCCCACTCTTTATGCCGCACTGGGCGCCCATGAGCAGCTGCGGCCAGAAGCTTTCAGTTTCACGGTCAAACATGATGAGGTTGTTTTCGAACAGCAGACCGGTGACGCCAAACTCTGCTGCAGCTCCGGCAACGATCGGGTCGAATACGAGGCCGGACCCGGTGAGGGGGCAGTAGGTCACGACAATGGGACGGTTGCCGAGCGTGTCGTTGACAATTTCGTGCCACCAGAGGACCGGAAGCGGGTACGCCCGTGCCAGGCCGGTGATTTCTACTCCTAGCACCCGCGTCGTGTCATGGAGAGCCGCATCGGTGGCAGGCAGCGCGTGGGGCAGGTTCAGCGCGGGAACCTCGTCCCGTCCGACTCCTCCGTCGAAGATCTGGGACGCCGGAAACAGACAGTTGAACCGCGGGCCCGGCTCCGACCCGACCGGGTGGACGGGGTTCGTATCGAGGCCGCAGGCGCCCAACAGCGCGACCGACGCACACGCGAAAAACCCGTTCAGGGAACGAGGCCAGTCAACGGATTCACTCATCACGTGTTTTGGATAACAGTACCTCGCGGCTCAGTGTTCCTCGCGGGACCGGGCTGTCAGCCGTGGGCATGGGCCCCGGAAGCACATCTGCCAACGCCACGGCCACGATGACGCCGCCGGGCAGCTCCGCCGTCAACCGCTCATGGACGATCTCCGGACGTTGGTCTTCAGGATGCCAACGCTCGATGATCCGTGCATCGACATCCACGATCCAGTACTCGCCGACACCTGCCTGCTGGTAGATCCGGCGCTTTGTGCCCCGGTCTCGCGGCGCGCTCGTTGGGGAGATGACTTCAATCGCCAGAACCGGCACACCTGCTTCGGACCATGTCGCAGGGGGGACCGCCCACATGATGAAGGACGAAGACGCCCGGCTGCACGAGAGTGCGCGGACCCAGGGTAATATCTGCGGGACTGGGGTACGCGGTCAAATCGGGACGAGCACCAAGGGCCCGGCCAAGAAGCTGGAGCAGATTGGCGACGACCAGCTGATGAACCGGACGCGGCGCGGGTGTCACAACGTGCACGCCGTCCAGCAGCTCGTGTCGCTTCCCGTCGTCCGGGAGTCGAAGAAGATCGTCGATCGTGCTGATCGACTCGGGTGCTGCCATACCCATAATGTGCGCTGCCTCGGCCACGTGGAGCAATACATGACGGCCCACGATGTGTATTGTGCGGGCTCGTCACGTCATCCGACGACATCGAATCGCGACATGGGCTGTCGGCTCTCGCCCTGGCCGGGTAGACTCTCAAAGTGCCGCAGCCTCTCACGGCGATCGCCGGCGGTCTGCGGGCAGACTGTCCCGCTGCTTTCTGCATCTCATACGGCCGTTGACCACGGCAGAGCCGTCCCTTCGCGGGTCATCGCCTCGAGCGCGTACTTCGGGCACACGAACTCTTTGAGGAACTGCAACAGCGACTCCGCTACACCGCGCAGCGACTTCTCAATCCCTGGGTCGGTGCAGTTCCCGTCGTCATCAAAGGCACCCCGCACTCCCGCCACCGAAACGGATCCGGGGACAACAATCGCGCCCACATGGGCACACACGCCGCGCAATTGCTCGATGGACTTGATGGCGCCAATGCGGCCGGCGGCCACGCCGACCAGCGCCACGGGTTTTCCGGAGAGAGCCGACGGGAAGCCCATGTTCTCAATGATCAGCTTGGTCATCGCGGAAAAGCCGCCGTGGTACTCTGGCGTCGCCAGGACGACCCCCGTCGCATCTTCAATCGTCTTTCGCAATCGGTTACTATCGTCCGATGGGGGATGACCGGGGAACGAGAGGGTCAAGTCGCGGGCGTCGATGACCGTTGGTTTGGCTTTTCGTTTGCGCAGCTCATCGTTGACGACGGCAAGGGCGCGGGACGTATAGTTGTCAGGACGGCTCGTTCCGGAAATACTAACGATGTTTTTCATGGGAGTTTGCGAGTTAGTGTGATGCTGGCGAAGAAGCGATCGGCCACAATGTGTCTCTACAACGCCCAACGCGCAATTGGCATTGCGCTTGTGGCGGCAGCGTGCGCGTCTTCCGATCCTTCCGAGACGTCTGAACGTTACTTCCCGCTCCCCGGTGACGCATGGGAACGCCGGAGCCCCGTGCTTCTGGGAATAGACTCTGCGCGGCTTGCCGCAGCTATCGCATACGCGAACGCGCACGAGACGTCGATGCCCGAGGATCCGGGGCTCTACCTCCGTCAACGGTTTGACGGCCAGCCGCATCAGGAGATCGTAGGTCCCACGAAACGTCGCGGTGGTGTGAACGGCATCGTGCTGCGTGATGGGTACATCGTTGCCGAGTGGGGTGACACGCGCCGCGTCGACATGAGTTTCAGTGTCACCAAGAGCTACCTCTCGACCGTGGCCGGACTGGCGCACGATCGTGGTTTCATGGCCAGCGTGCACGATTCCGTCGTCCGGTATGTACCCGACTCGACCTTTGCGACGTCCCACAACGCAGCTATCACGTGGCACCATCTCCTCACGCAGACGAGTGAATGGGAGGGCACTCTATGGGGGAAGCCGGATGTGGCCGATCGTCGGAGAGGCGTCGATCGGATGCTTGCCGCCCCGGGGACCTTTTGGGAGTACAACGACATCCGGGTCAATCTGCTCGCGTATGCGTTGCTTCGCGTGTGGCGGCGTCCGCTTCCCGCGGTTCTGCGAGAGGAGATCATGGATCCCATCGGCGCCACCCAAACGTGGCAGTGGCATGGATATGAAACATCGTGGACCTCGGTTGACGGGGAGCGGGTTCAATCTGTGAGCGGTGGGGGACACTGGGGAGGTGGTTTGTGGGCATCGACTCGCGACCACGCTCGGTTTGGGTATCTCATACTCCGGAAGGGTCGCTGGGGCGATCGGCAGATTATCTCTGAAGATTGGCTCGAGCGTGCGACGACACCGGTGACGATTCAGCCGAACTACGGATACATGTGGTGGCTCAATACCGACAGGCAGCAGTTTCCCAGCGCTCCGGCGTCAAGCATCTTCGCGCTGGGCGCCGGCTCGACCAACGTCATCTGGATCGACCGCGAGCACGATATCGTCACGGTGACACGATGGATCGATGGTAGCGAGCACGTAGACGAGTTTATCCGACGGGTATTGGGGAGTGTCGTGGCGAGGGTGAACGACCCCGGGGCAGGCTGATCTGCTGACACGACTTTCGCTGCGCCGCAACTCGGTAACATTGGGGAGAGGGTGAATCAATGAGAGCGACGGCGACGAGCCGTTGGGCTGGGCCGTCGTATCCGGTAAAGTCGATGCCGTGCGCATTCTGCTTGATCGAGGCGCGCCAATCCACCGGCATCACCGAACTCAGGCCGTGGAAGGAACGCGGGGAACGTTTCAGCAGTACAGCTCGTCGCCGCTCGAGTCGTGGACGCAGATTGCTGAGTTGCTTTGATTCGCCGGTAACAGCTCGAAAGGTTAGCGTGCTCCCTACGTCTCCACGGTCGTCGTGTAGGTCCGTCCAAATCGATCCGTAGCCTCCACCCGGATCTCCCGCGCCGTGCGCGACGCCGGCGCATAGAACAGGTGGTTGGTCGGATACGGCTCGACCCACGTGCGACGGGGCGGCAGCTCGTCGCCGGTGTGTAGCTCAACGCTCAACGGATCACGACCCATGCGGCGGGCCATGAGACCACGCTGTTCCCCGTCTTCGTACCACACGACACGCCAAGATTCGTCCCAATCCCACACGTTGGCCACAATCTCGTCCGGCGCAGTCGGGTCAGCGCCGTGCGGGTAGGCCCGAATCTGGTGATCATTGTCGAAGCCCGTGCATTTGTAGCGCCACCTAATCGTTTCGCCACTGACCTCGTAGACAGCGTACCCGTTGGGCGTCCCGTCTGCGCAGATCGGTCCACTCCACCACGCTCCGCACACCGTTCCGCTCACATGTTCATGCACGCCCGACACCCAGTTGTGCTCGTTCTCGTGCGTGTGTCCGCAAACGACATGAGCCTGGTATGGCTCCAGGAGACGATAGAGTAGCTCGCGATTGGTCACCGAAATCGTGGGGCTGGGCGAGCGTTCCCCGCGTCGAACATGACGTGTTCCCAACACCGGGATGTGCAGAGCCACAACCACAGGACGGCCGTGCTCGACCCGGCGCAAGTCGTTCTCGAGCCAGGTCAGTTGATCGGCGTCGAGGTAGCCCAGGTACCCGGCGCCGTGCCAGAACACGTTATCCAGGATGACATAGTGCACGGCGCCCCGGTCAACGGATCGGTACCGCGGGCCAAAGTGGCGTACGAATGTGGTGGTGGATCCCTCATCGGTCCCCTCGTCGAGGTCGAGATCGTGGTTTCCCACCACTTGGAAGAACGGCACGCCGATGCGTTGGACTCCGCGCTCGTAATCGGGATAGAGCGTGAGATCGTCGTACATGATGTCGCCGCAAGAGATGCCGAACACCTCGCGGTCTCCCAAGGCTCTAACCGTCGATACCAGGTCCGGGACGGACTGTTCGTGAAACCATGCCATCTCCTGCCGGTCTTGGGTCTGCACGTCAGGAAGGAGCAGCATGGTATGAGCGGAGTCGTCGGTCTCGAGCGGTTCGAGAAGAAAATTGGCGCGTGCGTCTCCTCCACGGTTTGCTTGCACCCGTTCGAACCCTGTCGTGATACCGAATTCGTTTTGCGGGAGCCGATACCCGGATGGCACAGAGAGCCAGACGAGGTTCCGATCCGGCGTCGTGATCAACTCGTACGATCCGTTGCGTTCGGTCTCCACCACTTGTAAGCCGTCTGTGATCCCGACGCCGCTGAGTGCGCGTCCGGCGGCACGCACCACCCCGCGAATCCGGACCGTCGGGCTCGTCGCGGGTGGGGTATAAATGCGATACGGATCGAGGCGTATTATGTCAGGCGTGAGGATTGCTACCGAAGCGGCGGAACTCGCGCGGATGAAGGAGCGGCGGTCCATGGCGGACCGGTGTTGGGTGCTGCGCTGCGCATTCATCACTTGGACCCCCTGAGTGGCACGAGGAGAAAATCTACGTCCAGGGCGAGAGAGGTAAAGCTGTGTTGCGGGAGCTAGGCCGCGCCGTCACGAGCTTGGACATCGGCCATTGGTGGGCTCAGTCCGCCGCGCCGTCGGCATCGCCGGGCGCCATGGCCCCTGTCATGAGGGCCACGCCGTCCGTCATGCTGTGCGTGCTTGGCCGAATCACGGCAGCGCGTTTGCCCAGACGATGCACATGAATGCGATCCGCCACCTCCCACACGTGTGGCATGTTGTGGCTCACCAGCACGATGGGCGTTCCCCGATCTCGCACGGTGCGGATGAGGTCGAGTACGCGCGCTGCTTCGTTCACGCCGAGCGCCGCCGTTGGTTCGTCCATGATGATGACACGGCTGCCGAATACCGCCGCGCGAGCAACGGCGACCGCTTGACGCTGGCCGCCCGACAGGGTCTCGACGGTCTGATAGAAATCCGTCACCGTCAGGATTCCCAACTCGGACATTCGTTTGCGAGCCTCGCGATGCATGCCTTCGCGATCCAGGCGTCTGAACACCGTGCCCATGATTCCCGGCGCGCGTCGCTCGCGTCCGAGAAAGAGATTTTCCGCAATGTCGAGCGACGGCGAGACCGCGAGGTCCTGATACACGGTCTCGATGCCGGCGCTTCGCGCGTCCAGTGGGTTCCGAAAGCTCACGGGCTTCCCGTTGAATCGGACGTCTCCGGCATCCGGTGCGAGAGCGCCCGATAACACTTTGATGAGCGTCGACTTGCCGGCTCCGTTGTCGCCGATCACGCCCAGCACCTCGCCGGGTCGGAGTTCGAAGTCCGCCCCATCGAGTGCGGTGACCCGACCAAACCGTTTGACCAGTCCGCGTGCGTCGAGGATGGCAAGGTGAGGGCTGTTGCGCGCGGGACTCATACGCGCCGAATCCATTGGTCCAAAGCGACAGCGACGATGATGAGCAGTCCAACGGCAAACTCCTGCCATAACAGCTCAACGCCGGACAATGCCAGGCCGTTCCGCAGGATTCCGACGATGAGTGCTCCAACCAGGGTTCCAACCACGGAGCCGCGGCCACCAAACAAACTCGTTCCTCCGATGACGACTGCGGTGATACTATCCAGGTTGGCGGTCAGTCCCGCCTGCGGGCTCACTGAGCCGATGCGCCCGATCAACGCCCAGGCGGCGAAGGCGCATATCAAACCGGCCACCGTGTACACCGATACCAACACGCGATCGGTGCGCACACCACACAGTTCGGCAGCGTTCCGATCGTCGCCGGTTGCATACACGTGCTTGCCCCACGCCGTCCACGTGAGGGCGTACCAGACAACGCCAAAGAGCAGGACCATCAGCACGGAGCCCACTGTAAACCGCGCGCCAACCACTTGGATGGTTCTCCCGGTCCACTGGAGCAGCGATGCCGCGCCCTCGATGTCCTGTGCCCGAATAGTCTGACTGCGTGAATACCACAGGTTGAGCGCCAGGAACACGTTCCACGTCCCGAGCGTCACGATGAAGGGCGGGAGACGCAGCCGTGTGACGATGACGCCGTTTGCCAAGCCGCACGCGACACCTACGAGGAGACCCAGGATGAGAGAGATCACGGGAGGCCAGCCAAAGTCCACCGCGAGCCGACCCATGACGACTGAGGACAGGACCATGATGGCGCCGACGGATAGATCGATGCCGGCAGTGAGAATGATCAGCGTCTGTGCCACCCCCAACATCCCGATGATCGTGACCTGTTGCAGCACCAACGACAAATTGAACGGCTGGAGAAAGCGGTTCCCGGCGAGCAGCCCAAAGACCATGACTGCCAGCGCCAGGACGATGCCAGGCGCCGCCGTAGGATGACGGTGGAGGTAATGGTGCAGTCGCTGGAGCATTAGGCTGCTCGGCTCAACCCCAACACTTCGTGAGACCATCCTCCGAGGTGATGGACGAAATGCCGTCGACCGGGCGGTCGGTCACCAACACGACCCCCGTATCGTGGAACGCTTGATCGCGAGGAAGCGTCGGTTTGGCTCCGGTCCGGGCGTATTCAGCCATGGCCTGTACGCCCTGCACAGCCATGTCGAGCGGAAACTGCATGGCCGTGGCACCGATGACCCCATCACGCACATTGGCGACTCCGGCGCAACCGCCGTCCACGGAGACGAGTGTGACATCGCGGTGTCGTCCGGCGGCTCGCAGCGCCTCGTATGCCCCGGCGGCGGACGGTTCGTTGACGGTAAAGACCACGTTGATGGTTGGATTCCGCTGCAACAGTGTCTCCATTGCACGTCGGCCTCCCTCTTCGGCTCCCTGGGTGACATCGTGCCCAACGATTCGCGGGTCCGTCTCATCGCCCACCCGCTGCGGGTCCGCGATGTCGATGCCGAATCCCTGGAGAAAGCCCTGATCACGGGCCACATCGACCGTAATATGGTTGGGGTTGAGATTGAGCATGGCGATGCGCGCATTCCCGGCGGCGTCGCCAAGCGAAGCGGCGGCCCACCGGCCGATCAATTCGCCGGCCCTCAAGTTATCGGTTGCAAACGTTGCATCGGCTGCATCCGGAGGATCGAGCGGCGTGTCGAGCGCGATGACGAGCACCCCCGCGTCCCGTGCTCGCTGCACCGCGGGAACGATAGCCGTGGCATCGTTGGCGGTGATGAGAATGCCGACGGCCCCTGCCGCGATCAGGTTCTCGATCGCCTGGACTTGAGTATCGTTATCACCGTCGAAGCGGCCGGCAAACGTCCGGAGGTCCAGTCCCAGCTCGTTGGCCGCCGCCTCTGCGCCCTCTCGCATCTTGACGAAGAACGGGTTGGTGTGGGACTTGGTGATGAGCCCGACGATGGTCTCGGAACCACCACATGACGTCAGCATGAGTGCGGCCAGCCCAACCAAGGCGCAGCGTTGCCTGATCACGATCGGTATTCCCTGTTTAGAAGAGAGGAGTAAAGAGTAGCGCGCGGATTGGGGCTTCGTGAAGGGGTGGGTTGAGCCGTTGCCAGGCTGGTTTGACGGCGCTCGTCGCCCGCCGCACATTTCGCCTGCCACGGCCGAGACGTGAACGTACCGCTCGGGCGCGGAACGTGATGGCTGCCCAGTGTACTCCGAATCGAGCCAGACTATGCCCTTGAATGTCAAACTGTATTTCGTGACGTTGCTCGCGTTTCTCGCTATGGATGCCGTGTGGCTGGGTCTCATTGCACGCGGGTTCTATGCGCGACAACTGGGATTTCTTCTTCGCGACCAGCCGAATTGGACGGCTGCGCTGGTCTTCTACCTCTTGTTCGTTGTGGGAGTCGTCGTCTTCGTCGTAGCGCCAAGCCTCCAGTCCGATTCGTGGATCAGACCCGTACTGCTTGGGGCTCTATTCGGCGTGGTTTCCTACGCGGCGTACGATCTCACCAACCATGCAACCGTCAACAACTGGCCGTGGATCGTTACGGTGGTGGACCTCTGTTGGGGCGCACTGGTGACGGCGTCGGTGAGCGCCGTCGGGTTTTTTGCGGGTAAGGCATGGTCCTAATCCGCCGTACCCATGGCAAGATCCAGTAGGCCCGTCCGACATCTGATCGTCGTTCTGGGTGACCAACTCGATCTCGAGTCGGCCGCTTTTGACGATGTTGACAAGGCGCGGGACGTCGTCTGGATGGCCGAGGTGGCTGCCGAGGCCAAGCACGTGTGGTCGCACAAAGCGCGTATCGCGCTCTGCCTATCGGCGATGCGGCATTTCCGAGACGATCTGGTCCACCGGGGCTTTACGGTCCACTACCAGGAGCTGAGCGAGCAGAACGGTCGCAGCGATTTTGCAGGCGCTTTCCAACATGCGGTGAAGAAGCTGAAGCCCGATCGTGTCGTCATGGTAGAACCCGGCGAATGGAGGGTGAAAGAGAGCTTTGAGAAGACGGCGAAGGATCTAAACGCAGGGCTGGAGGTGCGTCCAGATCGCCATTTTTTCTGTTCGCACGACGAGTTTGCGGATCATGCCGAAGGCCGCAAGCAGCTTCGCATGGAATACTTCTACCGAGAGCTACGACGCAAACACGACGTGTTGATGGAAGACGGTCAGCCCCTTGGCGGCAAGTGGAACTATGACGCAGACAACCGAGGTGCATTCTCCAAGTCGGGACCGGGCGAGCTTCCGGTGCCTCGACGCTTCCGGCCCGATGCGACAACGAAGGAAGTGTTGGCGCTGGTGAACCAGAGGTTCCCTGACCACCCGGGGGACCTGGACCACTTCGATTGGCCGGTTACGCGAAAGCAAGCACAGCAGGCGCTCGACGACTTCATCCAGCACCGCCTTGCTGACTTCGGTCGATACCAAGACGCCATGTGGGCGGGCGAACCGTACCTCTACCACTCGCGCCTGTCTGCGGCGATGAACCTGAAGCTGCTCGACCCCCGTGATGTTGTACGGGCCGCTGAGCAGGCGCTGCAGGAGGGCGTTGCCCCATTGAATGCGGTTGAGGGGTTCATCCGCCAGATCCTGGGCTGGCGGGAGTACGTCCGTGGCATCTATTGGCGGCACATGCCGGGGTACCTGGAGCGAAACGCGCTCGATGCAGCCGAATCCTTGCCGGAGTTCTATTGGACGGGCGAGACCGACATGCAGTGCCTGCGCGACGCGATCGAGCAGACCCTCCAATACGGATACGCCCACCACATCCAGCGGCTGATGGTCACCGGCCTATACACGCTGCTGTTAGGTGTCAATCCCAGGGAAGTGCACGAATGGTACCTCGCGGTCTACGTCGATGCCGTGGAATGGGTGGAGTTACCCAACACGTTAGGCATGTCGCAATTCGCAGACGGCGGCATCATGGCATCCAAGCCGTATGCCGCGACCGGAAAGTACATCCAGCGCATGAGCAATTATTGTGACGGCTGCCGTTTCAGTCCGGCTCATGCCACCGGCGATGACGCGTGTCCGTTTACCACCCTCTACTGGGATTTCTTGATGCGGCACCAACGGACGCTCGCGGGCAACCCCCGCATGTCGCTTCAAGTCAAGAACCTCAAACGAAAGAGCAAGAGCGAGCAGCAGGCGATCAAGAAACAAGCCGCGAAGCTCAAGGGTGAGTAGTGAGTGGGTACGTGGTGAGTGGACGTTGTTCACACTCAATCGCCCCCCGAAGAGTGTGAAGCGGTGGCCGTAGTGTTGTGGTACATCACTCTCGCCGGGTGAACGCAACCTTTCGCACCCTCCCGTTACTCCACGTAAACCCCACGACTCTCCCGGTTTCGTCCTCTTCAAAGGCCAACCACTCTCCCCCGGAGTGAAATCCATTCCGGAACGCTGCTCTGAATCGTCTGGCGTCGAGGGTCCGGTGGACTAATACCAAATGCGTGTCACCGGTGTCGGCCTCGACTCGATACGCCGTGCCAAGTTCTTCCGACCAGTACGTGCCGACGTACGGGGCGGGATCGAACTCCGATATCTCGGGTCCGAGGTATTCGAACTGGCGACCTCTGAACGTCAGGTGTGTCGGGCGATCGCCCTCCAGCCCGACGGTCACCGTATCGTCGGTCGGCCACAGATGAAACCGATTGGCTCCTAACGGCAAGACGAAGCGCCCCACGGCGCCCAGACCAATTCCTGGTATCCCTCGCAAACGCCCATTATGGAACCACATGTGGAGGGGGCGGTCATTCAAGGGATCGCGGTAGAAGCCGGCGACCGCGGTGAACGTCTCAGCCCATCGGTCCGCGGCCACGTCGCGTGGCTCGACGCGGTTACCGTCTGTCGTGACCGGTCCGAGGTGGTCTTCGAGAATGATGTCGGCAACCTCATGCACGTAGTTGCCCGGTCCCGCACGCGCAAAGTTGCAGAAAGCCGCAATGCCCAGGTCCAGATCG
>JBFHWR010000043.1:0-15943 GCA_041599395.1 Gemmatimonadales bacterium
CTCAACCCATCGCAGGGGTTCCTCGCCTCCGCGAATCAACAGCCCAAGGATCCGCGTGTAGACGGGGAATTCTTGGGAGTGAACTGGCCGTCCCCCTGGCGGGCGCTCCGGATCAACGCCCTGTTGCGGGCCGATTCGCAGGTGACTCCCGATGCGATGCGCCGGTATCAAACGGATCCGGGCAACGCTCGCGCGGACTGGTTTGCTCCACTGTTCCTCGACGCTGCTCGATCCGCGCTCGCCGTCGAACACCATGACGACCTTGCGGAAGCCGCGCGCTTGTTGGCGGATTGGGACCGCCGGTACACCAAGCAGAATGAACGGGCGATCCTATTCGAGCTGGCAATGAGTGAGCTGGCTGACCGGACGTGGGACGAGCTGGTTCCCCCCGGGGAAGAACACCGCATCGCAACGCCGGGAAGCGCGATTCTCGCCCAATTGACCGCGTTCCCGGAAAGCGAATGGTGGGACGTCAGGACGACCGAGCAGAGAGAGAGACGCAACGACGTCCTGGTTGCCAGCTTGGTGACCGCGCTCAATGCAGCGAAGGACCGCTACGGCGCGCCGGATGACGGAGGATGGCGCTGGGACGAGATTCGGCACGAGAACATTTGGCATCTGGCCGGGTTCCGGTCCCTGTCGGCGTTGGGCCTTCCGGTCCAGGGCGGGCCCGGAAACCTCAACCCGTCGTCCGGCAGCGGCCGGCACGGCGCGAGCTGGCGCATGGTGGTGGAGCTTGCGCCGGAGGTCCGCGCGTGGGCGACGTACCCCGGCGGCCAATCCGGGAACCCGGCAAGCAGATGGTACGACAACCGCATTCCTCAGTGGGTGGACGGGGAATTGGATGACGTGCTGTTCCCCAAAGCTGCAAACGAGTTGCCCGATGACGACGTGGCTGCGAGGCTCACACTCAGGGGGAGGGAGAGGGGGAGGGCGGCAAACTGATGCGGCAGTCGATCCAGGTCCTGATGTTGAGTGTCGGCTTCTCGTTGGCGACGATCGGGTTCGGCTGGTGGACCGTACCCCTGCTCGCATTCGCCTGGGGCATCGTCGCGCGCGATGAGCGGAAACCTGGGGATGTCGTCGCGCTGGCCGCCGGGCTCGGTTGGGTCTGGGTGCTCGGCTGGACCGCGTTTGCGGGACCGGCGGGTGAACTCGCGCGACGAGCGTCAGGCGTACTCGGGATTCCACGCTTCGCGTTTGTCGCCGTGACCCTCGTGTTCCCCATGCTGTTGGCGTGGGGTGCGGGAGTGGTTGGCGCTGTCGTGGCGGGAGCGCGAGTCGGGAGCCGGAAGCCGGGAGCCGTGTGAGAAACCGTTGGCTGCTCCTGTCTCTCGTTTCCCACCTACCACCCAACACCTAACACCCAACACCTAACGCCAGTCACCTAACACCTATCACCCAACACCTATCTTCCGCGTCCCGTTATGGCCAATTGGGCCATCCGGATCGGAACACCGCCCACGATCGTAGGGAGGGCAGCTCCTGCATCTCGTTGCTGTATAGTCACTTGCTTGGCGGCATACGGCTTGCTATGTGAACGGTACGACGTTTCCCGAAACGAAATGTTGTCGAACTCACATCCCTCACTCAAAGGACAACAGATGTCACTGCTCAAGATGCTTACGCAGCAACTCGGCGGCGGTGCGGCGAAAGACATCAGCCGCCAGCTCGGCGCGGACGAAACAACGACGCAGCACGCCATGGCTGCGGCGCTTCCCATGTTGTTGGGCGCGCTCGCCCGCAACGCGTCAAACCCAGACGGTGCCCGGGCACTGCACAATGCCATCCGCAAGGACCACGACGGCAGCGTCCTCGACAACCTCTCGGGTTTCATTCAGAATCCGGATGCGAAGGCCGGCAACGGGATCTTGCGCCACGTCCTGGGCAACAAGCGCAACAACATTGAAGCCGGTGTTGCGCAGGCGAGCGGGTTGGATGCCGGCAACGTCTCGAAGATGATGACGATGCTTGCGCCGGTGGTGATGGGATCGCTCGGCCGTTCGCAGCGAGCCGGCAACATGGACGCGACCGCACTGGCGGGCCTGCTTTCCAACGAGCGAAAAGAGGTGGAGAAGAGTTCGCCGGCGTTGGGAGGTCTTGCGAGCCTGCTCGATCGCGATGGCGACGGTGACGTGAGCGACGATCTCGCAAAGATCGGCAAAGGTCTCTTGGGAGGGTTGTTCGGCCGCCGGTAGGACAGGCACCCCCTCCCCCGCTGCACTGGAGCCCGGTCGTCCGCTACGAGGCATGGACGGCCGGGTTTTTTGCGTCGTGTGCGGTGTGCCGTCGGGCGTCATAGGTCCAGGTCTAGACAGAGTGCGGTCGCTGCGGTCTATTAGTCACCCTCCTCATTGCGGTTAGCGAACGAAATCCTGGCTCGAGGGATCACTCAATGAACGATCAAGGGGATGTGGGTGTTGGCGCGGACGCACAGGTTGGGAAGGCGGACCTCGGCAAGCGGTTCGTTGCCATCATCATCGACGCCGTTGTGGCAGTGGTCGTTGGACTCATTCCGATAATTGGTTGGTTCGTAGCAGCGGCGTATTGGCTGGTCCGAGATGGCCTCGAGTTCGAGTTCATGGACCGGCGGTCGATTGGCAAGAAGCTGATGAAGCTGCGCCCGGTCACGCTCGACGGTTCACCGATGGACGTGATGACGTCTGTCAAGCGTAACTGGATGTTTGCGTTGGGAGCGATCCTGCAGATTCTACGCATGATCCCGTTTGTTGGGTGGTTACTGATGTTAGTGCTGCTCATTCCCGTTGGATTGGCGGCGCTGGCGCTTGGCATCATCGAGATCTTCTTGGTGATCACGGACGGCGAAGGGCGCCGCCTGGGCGACAAGATCGCAAACACAAAGGTGATCGAGGTCGAGAGCTAATTCCGTCCGGTGCGGCCGGGGTAAGGAATAACCTCGCCCGGGCTATTGCTTGAACGTGTAGTTGATCATCGCCTGCGATCCGGCCACGAGCACGCTCACGGCTCGGCGCTGGTCGGACGACGTGGCGATGAGCGTGCTTCCCTGGCTCGTATCCGCTGCGCCGCCGGCCGTCATATGCAGCTGCGCCGTGAATCCGGCGTCTGCAAAGCTGGAACGATAGTACTCGAACAAGGCGGCGCCATCCGCATCGGTCGTGACTGTGAATCCTCCCGCCTGCTCACCCTCGGCAGAGGCAGACCAGCCGCCTTGAACTTCCGCGCCCGGAAAGAGAGGTATCCACGCGGGCACCCGCGCAGGCGCGCCCCCGACCAGTTGGAGATCGACGTCGCCCTCTGGAGTCTGGAAAGAGAGCCGCCCTTGCTGCACGTCTTCGAGGTGCACCACGATCTCCTGGCCGGTCTCGTTGTGCCGAATCGTGAGGGTTTCGTTTCGGTTGTCCCGGTCGACGAGGTCGAGCTCGGGGTTCATGCGAACAAGCAGCGCCGCGGCGCTCATGGCCGGATGTTCACTGAAATCGGCCGCGACGTCCTTGACCTTGTTGTACACGAACAGACCTGCAATTCCAAGCCCGACCGCGATCACGACCAGCACCCCGCCACAGCCGATGGCGACGAGAGCGGCTGGATGGAGCCCCTTTTTCTTAACCGGTGACTGTGGTTGAGGTTGGGGAGCGGTCATCTTGGACCCCCGAGGGTTAGTATTCAACATGCGACGAGCGTTAGTATTCAACATCCAACATCCAGTATCCAGTATGCAATGACCAGCGATCTATGATCGATGACTTCCGTCCGGCGTCCCGCGTCTTGCGGCTTTCAACATAGGATGTTGGATATTGGATATTGAAGCTGACCATCACCTAACACCTTACACCTAACACCTCTTCTATCATGAGCAATCTTCTCAAGCACTCGCTCACTGCTCTCGTCCTCGGCGTCGGTATCACGGCAGCGACTCCGTACCAGGCGCCGGACGACCCGATGCTCGGTTTCACCGCCGATGGTGCGAACCGACAGCGCGCTCTCGAGTCGCTGTTTGATTCGTATCTCAATCGAGACAACCTATCCGCGTGGATGAAGCGGATGACCGCAAAGCCGCAGCACGTGGGCTCACCGGGCGCCAAGGAGAACGCGGAGTTCATGGCGTCGTTGTTTCGTTCGTGGGGGTACGAGACCGAGCTGGAAGTGTTTCACGTGTTGTTTCCCACGCCCAAGCGGCGACTCGTCGAGCTGGTAGAGCCGGCGCGGTTCACGGCACAGCTCGCGGAGCCGCCACTTGCCGAAGATGCCACGTCGCGCGTCCGAACCAACATGCTGCCCAACTACAATGCGTACTCTGCCGACGGGGACGTGACCGCCGAGCTTGTGTATGTGAACTACGGGGTACCGGACGACTACGACGAGCTGGCGCGGCGCGGGATCGACGTTGCCGGCAAGATCGTGATTGCTCGTTATGGTGGGTCGTGGCGCGGCATCAAGCCAAAGGTCGCCGCCGAGCACGGTGCGGTGGGTTGTATTCTGTATTCCGATCCGCGCGACGATGGGTATTACCAAGGGGACGTATATCCCCAGGGGTCGTTTCGGAACGAGCAGGGAGCGCAACGGGGATCCGTGGCGGACATGCCGACGTATCCGGGAGATCCGCTCACGCCAGGCGTAGGTGCGACGAGAGATGCAGCGCGGCTCTCAGTTGCAGAGTCCCCGACCATCATGAAGATCCCTGTGCTGCCACTGTCCTACGGAGACGCGTTACCGCTGCTTCGAGCGCTCGCGGGGCCGGTGGCACCGGCATCATGGCGTGGTGCGCTGCCTATTACCTATCATATCGGACCCGGGCCGGCCAAAGTGCACCTCGCGCTCGAGTTCGATTGGAACCTCGCTCCCGCGTACAATGTCATTGCAAAGCTCCAAGGCTCCGAATTTCCGGATGAATGGATCGTACGAGGGAACCATCGGGACGCGTGGGTGTTTGGCGCCGCCGATCCCATCAGTGGCATGGTGGCCACGATGGAAGAGGCTCGGGCAATCGGAGAGTTGCTCGAGACGGGTTGGCGTCCCAAACGAACGATCGTATACGCAGGATGGGATGCCGAGGAACCCGGGTTGTTGGGATCGACTGAATGGGCGGAAGAACACGCGGACGAGTTACGAGCCAAGGCGGCGATCTACATCAACTCCGATAGCAACGGCCGCGGCTTTCTCGGTGTCGGCGGATCGCACACACTGGAACGGTTCATCAACCAAGTTGCCCGAGACGTCACCGATCCCCAGACGGGCGTGCCGGTGGCAGAACGTGCTCGGGCGCGGCGGCTGGTCGAGGGAGACCGCGAGGCGAAAGACCGGAACGACCTGCGCATTTCCCCGCTCGGGTCGGGGTCTGACTACACGCCGTTTCTCCAGCACCTGGGGATTGCGTCGCTCAATATCGGCTACGGTGGAGAGAATCGCGGTGGGTCGTACCACTCGATCTACGACTCGTTTGATCACTACACTCGGTTTGGCGACCCTGGCTTTCAGTATGGCATTGCACTCGCGCAGACTGGGGGACGCGCCGTGCTCCGCTTTGCCAACGCGGAGGTGTTGCCATTTCGATTCACCAATTTCGCCGACAACGTCGGACGGTACATCGAGGAACTTCGAAAGCTGACCGACGACATGCGGAGTGAAACGGAGCGCGAAAACTATCTGATCAGCAGCGGCTCGTACCGCCTTGCGGCCGATCCGAAAGAGACCTACATCGTGCCGGCCCCCAAGGACCCGGTGCCCTACCTCAACTTTGCGCCACTACAGAACGCCTTTGCCACGCTCGAGCAGCAAGGGGCCGCGTATGACGCCGCACTCGGCGAGCGGCTCGCGGCTGCACCTGTCGATGCGCGGCCGGCGCAGGAACTGAACCGCATTCTCATCTCCACCGAGCGGCTGATGACGCGGAACGCAGGGCTGCCGCGGCGGTCGTGGTTCCGTCACCAGATCTATGCGCCCGGTTATTACACTGGCTACGGTGTCAAGACACTCCCTGGGGTGCGAGAGGCGATCGAGCAACGCGCGTGGAACGAAGCCGCCGAGCAAATTGCGCTTGTGGCAGAGACGATGGAAAAGCTGGCGGGAGCAATCGCGCGTGCGACTGAAGCGGTGAAGTGGGAGTGAGAGGCGATAGGTCGTGGTGATAGGTGGTAGGTGATATGCGGCGCATCCGTGCCACGCCCATCCTCGTGGTCGCGCTCCTGTTCCAGGTATCGGAGCCCGTGCGTGCGCAGTTTACGCCCCGTCCGCGACGGACGATCGGTCTCGCATTGAGCGGTGGGAATGCGAAGGGGTTTGCTCACGTCGGTGTGCTTCGGGTGCTCGAACAGGCGGGTGTCCGGGTGGATGTTGTCAGCGGCACGAGCATGGGTGCGATCCTCGGCGCCCTGTATGCGTCGGGGTACACGGCGGACGGGCTGCAGGCTTTTGTGCTCGAGGAGGATTGGGAGCGCCTGTTGAGCGACGCCGATGAGAATTGGAAACCGACAGTCCGCGGTGCGCGACCGCAGCCTTCTTTGGTCGTCCTGCCGGTCCGGGGTGGTCTTCCGCGGTTACCCACTGGACTAGCCGAAGGCCAACGGTTTTCGGAATTGCTTGCGCGCGTCACCTGGCCGGTCCAGTCGGTGCGGGATTTTCGACGATTGCCGCTCCCCTTTGCGGCGGTCGCGACGGATTTGGAAAGCGGCGAAGCGGTGAGACTCGAACGCGGGTTTCTTCCCGACGTCCTCCGAGCGAGCGCCGCCATCCCCAGCGTCGTTTCGCCGGTCTCCCTCGACGGCAGGTTGCTGGGGGACGGTGCACTGGCGCGCAACATCCCCGCGGAAGACGCTCGCGCTCTCGGTGCGAACGTCGTGATCTGCAGCGACGTGTCCGACACCCTGGAGCCGGCGGACAGCTTGCAGTCCTTTGTGGCCTTGCTGAATCAGGCGATCTCCTTTCGGATGAGCGAGATGAACGAGGAGCAGCGTCAGCTGTGCGACGTGCTCATCCGGCCGAATATCGACGGGTTGCCGTCCACGTCCGTTGATCGGGCGCTTGAGTGGATCGAACGAGGTGAGACGGCGGCGAGACAGGTGCTACCGGAACTCAGGAGGCTGGCTTCACGATCCCAGCGGCAGAACGCGATTCCAGATCGACCGCCGTCGGATTCAGTCTATGTCGAAGCTCTTCAGGTTGAGGGGCTCACCAAGTCGCGGCAGAAGGTGGCAAGAGAGCTGCTGGACTTACCGGTCCCCGCCTGGATCACGCCGGCGACGGTCCAGCATGCCGTTCGGCGGCTCTACGACACGGGCTTGTACGCGTTGGTTCGGTACCGGTTGGATGACCGTTCGCCAGCGGGGACGGTTCTCGTGATGGTCCTCGAAGATCGCAGCCGTGACGCGCTTGGCTTTGGATTCCGCTATGAGAGCCGCTATAAGGGTTCGGTGTTCTTTGGCGCCACTGTTTATAACGTGTTCCTCCGCGGATCAGTGGCCCGTCTGGACCTCCAATTCGGCGAGCAGGCCCGGCTGGCGGGGGAGTATGTCCATCGCTTTGGTCCACGTCACGGGCTCACCGCAGGCGTCGGCGCGGGATACGTACGGACGCCATTCGATTTTTATCGACGGGGTGATCGCATCGCCGAACGGCGGATTGACGTTTTCGACGTCTCGGCGTTCGCCGGATTGGACATCGGCCGCTCGGCGGTCGTGGGGGTCGAGGTGAAAGGCGAGCACATCCGGGGCGACGCCACCGGTGTCACGCCAGCGAGCACCACTCCCCGGTCGCTCCACACGGTGTCTGCGGTTGCGCGTGTCAACACGTACACTCGCAGCTTCTTCCATAAACGGGGGTATTCGGCGAGCGTCACATCTGAATGGGCGGGCCATGTCATCGGCAGCAACGCGTCCTTCACCCAATACATGTTCCGCGCAAACGGTCATGTACCGCTCAGCCCAGCTACCACGCTGTTTGGCGGCGCCATGGTGGGCGTGACCTCCGGGACGGACCTTCCGGCACATAAACTCTATCGGCTTGGCGGCTCAAACGAGTATTACATGTTTCCTGATCGGCATATTCCGTTTCTCGGACTGGAACCACAGGAACGCTTCGGCCCGTACGTGCAAGTGGTCACCGCGGGAGTACAGTACGAGGCGATCGAGGATGTGTACGTCGGATTCCAATGGAACGGCGGCACGACGCTGAGTCGGTGGTCAGTGGACCTCGACCGTTGGGTAAAGGGCTACGGGATCATAATCGGCGCCGAAACGGTCGTCGGTCCGGTTCGGCTTACGTTGGCCGGTCAAAACCTCAACAGGTGGCCGGATGTTGAGATAGATGTGGGATACAGGTTTTAGAAGGGGCCAGGTGTTAGGAGCTAGGAGTGATCGTATGTCACCCCTAACCCCTAATCCCTAACTCCTAACTCCTAGCTCCGAGCTCCGAGCTCCTAAATGCCCAGCCAATAACTCAGCTTCACCGCGAGGATATTGTCTCCCCGCGCGTCGAAGATGCCCCGGAAGTCTCGCCCCAGTCTGAAATCGCCAAAAGGCTCAAACCCTTCGCGGCTCTGTTGCCAGATGATGAACAGCGTCGACCCGGGCCGGTACTCCCAACGAAGCACCGCGTTTGCGCGAAGTGAGCGGATGTTGAAGTCCTGGTTCTCTATGGTGAAGCTGCCGCCACCGTCGCCCGGATCGATCGTGGCGTCACCGTCGATCTCCGTCACTGTGCCGCGGTCTTTGCCGTACGCAACGAAGTCAAAAGTGTGTGGCTCGGCCAACTCCTTGAGTTCGCTGAAATCCCCGGACGAAACCAGCGGCTGCAAGAACAGCTGGAGGCTCAGGTCGGGCGAAAACGTCCAATCGACCCGCGTCACCAAAGAGAGTTCCGTCTGGTTCAGCTTTCCAAAGATGTACCGGTTCCCGAAGGTCTTGGCGGCAACCGGATCGACGATCGTGGTGACGTATTGGGCCACGTCGTTGTTGATGCTCAGATTCGGCCCGATCCGAATGCGGGCTGCCGTCGTCGGCCGAAACGATACCTCGAGATCGTACGATCCGAATGATCCCCCGGCGTCGTTCCAGCGATAGAAGACGCTTCCCTCGACCTGCGTGGTCTTGCGCGAATCCGTCTCCAGCTCTACCACGAAGTCTTTCTGCGTTGGCGTGCGGGCGAGGGGACCGCCGCGGGTGAGCCGATCATCGGTGTATGAGGGCTGATAGTCAAACCGGAGGAACCAGCTCCAGAAATTGGCAAACCGTCCAAACGAAAGCGCGCTGTACGACTGAAACGTGAGATTACCGTCGAAGTTCCAGGCGTGGTTGGTGAACGGGTACACGGCCCAATTTCGTATCACCTTGCGGGGACGCGTCTCCTGATAGCCCCACGTCCAGCCCAATGCCCGTGTACCCGCTCGGGTTTGGAACCCCAAGTCGTTCACCTCGAACTCGGGACTCACCTCCTGATAGGTGAGGGATCCGAGATAGTGCGTGCCTGAGTTCTTTGCAAGCGAGAGCTGCCAGGCATGGCCGTCGAGCGATGTCCGCGTGGGATCGAACCGGGGGCGTTCCTGGTCAGGGCGCTGGAAGTACCGCGAGCTGGAGCGCTGGATACGGGTGATGGCTTCCGCGGCGCCGGTTACGCGGCTCAGCGCGATCATTCCATCCAGCGACCACTCCCGATCCGCCCATGCGTGAGTGAAATCGAATCCTCCGAAATACGAACTCGAGGGGAACAGAGACGTGAGGGCGGGGTCGTCTATCCCGCGATTCACGGCGCTCACCATTCCGCCAACAGTGCTGTTGCCCGACCGCAGGTCCTTGCGGAGTCGGGCCACGGCTCGGTTCGACGCGGGCTCGACCACGGCACGCCGCTCCGCGCCTTGCGAGTCTATGTAACGCGCGCGTTCGCGCGCCGTGATTGCCTCGAGCAAACCCACCGACCAGCCATTGGACGTTCGCCCGGTCAGCTTGGCGGCGCCGAGGATTGTTGTTTGATCCGGCGCGTCGGCAAACGAGACGTCGGATCCGCCAATGCTGCGTTGCGGGCTTCGCCCAATGCGTCTGGAGAAGAAGAATCGGGGGAAGCTGAAACTGTTGAAACTCCGCACCCCGCCGAATCGGAAGACATCCGCCCCCTCAATAAAAAACGGACGCTTTTCCGGAAAGAACGTCTCGAAGGCAGTGAGGTTGACGACTGCAGGGTCAACCTCCACTTGCCCAAAATCGGGATTGACGGTCACGTCGAGCGTCAGATCGCTGGTGATCCCGTACTTCACATCGACTCCGGCGTTGCCGAAGTAGTCGTTTCCGTCTCTGAATGGATTTCCGCTCGGAACGTCCGTGTACTCCGCGCGCGCGGAGGTATACGGCATCACCTCGATCTGGCGCTGCGGCTCGACCCGGCCCAAGCCAGTCAAGTGCCCATACCGGTTCGCGCCAAAGGATTCGGTCTTGGGCACGTACGAGAAGAAGACCACCTCGCCTTTGCGGTAAATCGACCGGCCCATTTGAATGCCCCACACCGCGTCGCTGGACGGATTGTAACGGAGTTGGGAAAGCGGGATGCGCATCTCCGCCACCCACCCCAACGAGTCGATGCGTGCCGCCGCATCCCAGACGGGGTCCCACGAGGGATCGTCATCCCCGTCCGACGACAGCACGGCGTCCCGAATCGAGCCCGACGGGTTGACTCGAAACCGCACGCCGGTCAGGTGATCGTGATAGGGATCGAGGAATATCTCGAAGATGTCGGAGTCGGCCGGCGCATCGCGCCTGACCAGCGTCGTCTTGATCGAACCGGGGTCGCTGTCGTACAACCGCGCTCCGATAAACAGCGCGTCGCCGTTTATGAGGATGCGGACCTCCGTGCGCTCGGACGCCCGCTCACCTTCGTTGGGGTCCCATTGGATGAACTGCGACGCCGGCCTCGCCATGCTCCAAAACGACTCGTCCAGCCGCCCATCGATCCGGATGGAACCGGTAAAATAGTGCGCGTGAGCCGTCGGAACGGCCGTGTGATCGGAGGTCGTTGCCGCCGCGTTGTCCTGAGCCTGCGCAACGGCCCCGACCAGAAGGATTGTGGCAAGGTGCATAGATTGGCCCGCGTGAGGTGAAAGCCCAAATGCCGACCCTAGGATTTAGATGCGACCCGGCCGAAAAAGGTTGTAACGACCGCTCTCAGGCGTCTCGATCGCGCTCCCGTTCGCGGGACCGTTTCAGTTTCTGACGATACTGCTTCCGGGCCTGATCCAGTTCGGATCGGGACACGTCTTCCGGTTTGCGTGGTCCCTCACCCGTGCGTGAGCCGGAGATCATCTCGCGGTATTCACGACGCCGATCTTCCATCCCCTCCATCGCCTCTTCCAGGCTGTTGCCGAGCGATGAGCTGCCGGGGATCTTCGGGTCTTCGGCATACCACACTTCGTTCCCGTCGTCGTCGACCTCCATCGAGATCTCGGTGCTGTCATCGGTAAGCTCTCGAGCGGACGCCAGGATCTCGTCCAGCGATTCCTCATCCGTCTCGTCCGCACTGCGGTCGTCGGACCATTCGTCGCGCTCGACATCGTGGTCATCAAAGTCTCGATACTGCGGCCTACGCATACTGAATCTCTCTGCTCCAACTCCCGTCAGTGGACCAGTAGTGGAGCCGTCCGGCGCCACTCTTACCCCTATACGAACGCAAGTGGTCTGTGGTGTCACGGACGGCGGTCAGGCGGTCAGCCGGACAACTGGGAGCGAGGGGCTCCGGGAGCCGAGTGCTCTCCCGTGCGACTATGCCATCGACAGGACGCCTGTGCCGGCGACCCGGCTGTGCTTGAGGTCCTGAAGTGCCCGATTGGCGTCCTCGAGGTCGTACGTAATTACGTGAGGCTCGACCTGGGCTCTCACGGCCTCGTCCAGCAGTTCTCGCCCATCTTGCCGGGTGTTTGCCGCCACGGAGCGGATTTCGCGGTCAAAAAATAGGTGCCGTTCGTAGTTCAGCGGCGGGATGTCCGTGAGGTGGATGCCGGCGATCGACAAGGTGCCCCCCTTATCCAGCGCCGCCATGATTGGGGGTACGAGCCGGCCAACCGGGGCAAACAGAATCGCGCTGTCGACCGGCGTCGGCAGGGCGGCCACGTCCGTTCCAGCCCACGACGCGCCCATCTCGTTGGCAAGCCGGATGTGGTTCTCGCCGCGGCTCACGACAAACACGTCGTATCCGCGCCGGACCGCAATCTGCAGCACGATGTGGGCGGAGGAGCCAAAACCAACCAAGAGGAGTTTGCCCCCGTCCGGGACGTTCGCGCGCTTGAGCGCCCGGTACCCGATGAGGCCGGCGCACAGAAGAGGCGCAAGCCGACTCGCATCGGCTCGCGTCGGGAGAGGGTATGCGAATGCCGCCGGGACGACCGCATACTCCGCGTAGCCGCCGTCGTCGTGGTATCCCGTGTATCGGGAGTTGGGACAGAGGTTCTCTCGGCCAGAGCGGCAGAACCGACATGTTCCGTCGGTGCTTCGGAGCCAGGCGATGCCGACGCGGTGATCGCGCTGGAACTCGGCGACCCCCTCCCCAACAGCTTCCACCACGCCGACGACTTGGTGTCCGGGGACGACAGGCTGTCTCTGCGCCGGAAGGTCGCCTTCGATGATGTGCAGGTCCGTGCGACACACCGCACACACTTCTACCCTGACCAGGATCTCGCCTGCTTTTGGCTGGGGCGGCTCGATGTCGCGTGCGACGAGCGGCGATTCGTCGATGTCGCCGTTGGCTTCGAGCATCATCGCTCTCATGGGTCCAGTCCGTGCACGTCTACCCTCGCACGATACCGAGCGGGGCTGTGGTCTTCCACCGACCGCGGGTGAAGTCGGGGAAGTCCGCCGGACGGCTTCGGTTTGCCACGGACCGCTCTGACAACTCACAGACGGCGCTCAGCGCTGCGGCGTCGTACACGTTCATGTCGGTCGGGATGCCCTCACGCAGACACTTGATCAAGCGGTAGTCCTCCAAGAAATCCATTCCGCCGTGCCCGGCTCCCTGCGCCTGGTCCTCGATGTCAGTCCAGAGCGGGTGTTGGAATTCCGGCAAGTAGTCTTCCGCGGGATCCCACTGGTGTCCTGTGCTCCTACCTTCGATATACACACGATCGGGGTAGCCCTGAAACAGGCCTTTGGTGCCTTGCACCAGGTGGATGCGGCTGTATGGCCGCGGCAGGTTCGTATCATGGCTGACGTAAATCGTCCTTCCGTTCATGGTCCGAATGAGGCTCACGTTGACATCGCCGAGCACGTATTGCTCGCGGCGCTCCGGAGCGCCAGGGGGGAAGTGCTCCCGAGCGTATGCTTGCAGGCCACGCGAGTTGCCGCTCATTGAGACGAGATAGTCGAACTGGTCGCCACGGTTGATGTTCATGCACTGCGCGATTGGGCCGAGCCCGTGTGTCGGATAGAGATTCCCGTTCCGGAAGGTGGCGTGCGCGCGCCGCCACAGCCCCTCGCCCTCTGAGCTGAACTTGATTTCCCGCAGGTCGTGGAGATATCCACCTTCGCCGTGCAGCAGTTCGCCAAACACCCCTTGGCGGACCATGTTCAGCACCATCATCTCCATGCGTCCGTAGTTCACGTTCTCCATCATGACACAGTGCTTTCGGTATTTTTCCGCCGTCTCGACCAGGCGCCAACAGTCATCGATCGTGTACGCGGCTGGAACCTCTGTTGCGGTGTGCTTGCCGTTTTCCATCGCTGCGACACAGATGGGCACGTGCCACTTCCATGGAGTCGCATGAAAGACGAGGTCGAGATCCTCCTCCTCACAAAGGCGAACGAAGTCGTATTCACCTCTGATGTACGCTGTCGGTTCGGGCTGCCCGGCATCCACCACCCATTGCTGCACCCGCGCGACCTTTTCCGGAACGATGTCGCAGATTGCCGTGAGTTGCACGCCCTCGATCTTGAGCAAGTTCCTGCAGTGCGCCGATCCCTGTCCACCGACGCCGACAAAACCGACCCGAACGACATCCAGCGGCGGCGCGGCCAGGAGCGGCTCGGGTGTGGGCTGGGTGGCGGCGCCCGGAGACCCGGCTGCGCACCCGAGTTTGGTCCCGAGGACGGCGGCGCCCAATCCGGCGGCGCCCAGGCGAATCAGCTCGCGGCGATCGAGTCCGCCCGAGCGGTCGTTCGAAGAATCGTTCTGGGTCACGGTCGCCTCCGATTTGATCGTTTACCCCGCTGCGATCTTCCCGGGCAATGGGAAGAGGTGATGACGCGCGGTTCGGATGTCCCGCAAGCTATGTCCGGCGGCGGTTCTGCTTCAAGCTCCCCACCATTCGCGACTGGCGGCAGTCCGCTCGCGGGATCAGTTTTTTGCCAATGACGTCGCATCGCAAACACACCGGAGGGGATCGCAAGCTCGCCGACCAGCGCTACGCTCTCCTCTACGAGCACCGGCCGTGGATCGAACCACTGCTCGAGCGGTTGGGGGAGCGGGGCTTGACGATCGACCCGCTTCCGGTTCGGCGGATGCTGCTCGATCCCGCAATACGAGACTACCCCTATGCGCTCGTCGTCAATCGGGTCAGTGCATTCCCGGGTGGAACCGGGAATCCTCGCGTGATCTTCACGGTCCTTGCGTATTTGAGCCGGCTCGAGTCGAGTGGAATACCGGTGCTGAACGGTTATCACTCGTTTTCGGTGGCCACGTCAAAAGTCCGCCAGGTTGGGATTTTGTCGGATCTAGGGCTCAGGGTTCCGCGTACGATCGCGCTTCACCGGACACGTCAGTTGCCGGAAGCGGCCGAAGATCTGACGCTGCCGCTCATCATCAAGCCGAACGTCGGCGGGAGCGGCGTCGGTATCCGCCTGCTCGAAACCGCGAGCGACGTCCGTGCGGCGGCGCGAGACTATACGCTGGATACCGGCCCGGACGGGGTCTGTCTTCTGCAGGAGTACCATCGGCCGTGGGGTGATCAAATCGTTCGCGTGGAGATGTTGCAGGGAGAGCTGCTCTACGGTGTACGCCAGCGCATTGCGCATCGGGTGTTTAACTACTGTGCCATCGGCGGCCACAATGCGGCCCGCGGGCCGCTTGGCTTGGAACGCTTCACGCCGCCGCCTGAAGTTGTGGCCGCGGCTGCGGACATCATGCAACGTGCTGCGTCAGATTTCGGATCGGTCGAGTACCTTGTCAGCGAGCGGGACGGCGAGCGTTATTATTTCGACATCAACCCGTATTCCAATTACGCGCCTGCCGACGTGGTGGGTTTCGATCCGCTGGATCGGCTTGCCGACGCGATCGTTCGGGCGGCAGTAGAGAGGTGTTCCAAGGTGTCGGTACCCCATGGCTAAACCGTCCGGTCCCATCACGGCTCATCGCTTCAACGATGCCTACTACAGGCGGTATTATGAGAATCCCGGGACACAAGTCACGTCCCTCGATGAGATGCGGCCGCTCGTCGGATTTGTCACTGCGTACTTGGAATACCTCGGTGTGTCGATCCGGCGTGTCATCGATTTCGGTGCGGGGATCGGGCTTTGGCGGGACCTCTTACGGGAGTATGTACGCGGACATTCGTGGAAATACATGGGCGTGGATGTGAGTCCGACCGTGTGTGAGCGATTCGGCTGGACCGAAGGCAGTGTGGTCTCGTACAGACCAAGAGGAAAGTTCGATCTCGTGCTATGCAGTGGGGTGCTGCAGTACGTTCAGGATCGCGACCTCGGACCTGCGATTCACAACCTGGCGGCGTGTTGTCGCGGAGCCCTGTACCTCCATGTTCCTACGGTGTTGGATCGGGAGGAAGTGCTGGACCGGCGCGTTTCCGATCAAGACGTGTTTTTCCGCACGGGCAAGGTGTACAGGTCACATTTGCGCAAATACTTCTTCTCGTGCGGCGGAGGCCTGTTTGTGCCGCGCGACAGCTCCCTGCCGCTGTGGGAGTTGGAGTCCGAGGGGTGAGGGGAATATTGGCGATTGGCGATGGGCGATGGGAGAATTAGTCGTCTCGCGTCTCGCGTCTCGC
>JBFHWR010000044.1:0-15928 GCA_041599395.1 Gemmatimonadales bacterium
CACCAGTGACGCCAACACCGTGTTGACTTCGGAGGTGGGGATGCGCCGATCGCGGGCGGCCGCCACCTCGAGGATGAGGTCCAGAATCTTGCGTGTCCGCTGGCCCGTGAGTGCGGAAACGTACACGAACGGGATCCATCGCAGAAACGGGGCCCGGTCCACCGCGGCCTGCTGACCGCGAGTGGGCGTGGTCGAGTCTTTGTCGGGGACCAGATCCCATTTGTTCACGGCCAGGACGAGGCCCGCGCCTTTTTCCCACGCGTCTTGGGCGATTCTGAGATCTTGTATGTGAATTCCAACCGTGGCATCTACGACGAGGACACAGACGTCTGCCTGCTCGATAGCCCGCTCGGTTCTGAGGGTCGAGTAGAATTCGATCTCATCCTCTACCTTCGATCGTTTCCGTAACCCCGCAGTATCAATGAAGTTGAGTGTTCTTCCGTGGTAACGCAAGGGGGAATCGACGGCGTCCCGTGTAGTGCCGGGCTGAGGCGTGACTATCGAGCGCTCTTCTCCCAGCAGGCAATTCACGATGCTCGATTTGCCCACGTTGGGACGCCCGACTACGGCGACCTGTATCTCGTCCTGTGCGCCGTCCTCGCCCGATTCGGGAAGGAGGGCCGCCAACCGATCGAGCAAATCCCCGGTGCCCTTCCCCGTGGCCGCGGACACTGGCTCCGGGTCTCCCAGCCCGAGTTCATGAAACGCGTAATGGCTCGTGTCTTGAGGTAGATCGTCGACCTTGTTCGCCACCAATACGACTCGCTCCCGGTGTTTGCGCAGGAGGTCGGCCACTTCACGATCAGCCGGGTGCGGCCCTGCAAGGTTATCGACCACAAAGAGGATTGCATCGGACTCGTCGATGGCGAGCGTGATCTGCCGCCTGATTTCGGTGCCGAGTCCGTCGTGACGTTCTCGAGTCCATCCGCCCGTATCGACGAGAAAGAAGCGCTTACCGGTCCATTCCGCCCGCGCGAAGTGGCGATCGCGAGTCACACCGGCCCGGTCGTCGACAATAGCTGCGCGACCCCCGACGATGCGATTGAACAGTGTGGATTTGCCGACGTTCGGACGACCGATGATCGCGACGGTCGCCCGCTTCACCGGCGCACATCCTGTAACGCGTCCGCGAAATCGTACGAGGGGTAGACGGGAATCCGGACGCGCGCTGACAGCTGCGCGAGTGTCGAGCCGTCAACGAACTCGTCGTCGTCGTTCAAGGCCTCCGCCGGAATCAGAGCCACGTCGAGATCGGGCTGCTGCTCGAGCCGTCTGCCGATGCTGCGGCCGGGAAGCAGTCCGGCCGTAGTGACCCGCGGTCCGAACAGTTCGTTCTCCAAAGATAGGAGCCGGAAGCTCCCACCAGTTGTCGACTCGAGCTGCCTCAGAACCGCCGGCAATAAGCGCCCCATCGCCGTTCCGGTCACGACGCCGACTCGCATCCCTGACAGATCCCTCGCAAAGCCCCGAATTTCGCGCTGCAGGTAGCGGACACTGCCAACCCCATTCTCGACCTGCTCGAAGTCATCGTATCGTCCTTCAGCTGGGAGCGGGAGATCGGCCACCAGGTACAGCTCGTCACTTCCGTACACCCAGTGGACGTGGCGTTCCGGCAGCGCGCGCTCAGCGAATCGATCGACTGCACCGATCGCGTCGCGACACTCCGCCGCCGTGGGCTCACGCACGAGATGCTGTTTACTGAATTCTGTGAGGCCAACCGGCACGACCGACACCGACAAGATCGCGTCCCCAATCCCGTAAAGGTCCTCGAGTGTTTGGTGCAACACGGCGCCGTCGTTGACACCGGGCTGAAGAACGATCTGCGTATGTGCGGAGATACCGCCGGATGCAAACGCGCGGAGTTGAGGGATGATGGCCGGAGCGGACGGGTTGCGCAGCAAGCGACGTCGAATGACAGGGTCACTCGCATGGACTGACACGTAGAGGGGTGAGAGCTGGTACTCCAGGATACGATCGATGTCTTTCTGTTTGAGGTTGGTCAGGGTGGCAAAGTTCCCGTACCGAAACGAGAGGCGGTAATCGTCGTCCCTGATGTACATCGCCTCCCGTAAACCCTCCGGGTTTCCGTCGACAAAACAAAAATCGCATCGATTGGCGCAGCGCCGGATGCGCGCCGGTTCGAGTTCCACTCCCATCGGAAGCCCCTCAGGGCGCTCGATGTCAAACTCGATCTCGTCCCCAGCGGGCATGCGGACGCGCAAGAGAAACTGCTCGTCGGCGGTGAGGTATTCCCAGTCGAGAAAGTCAGCGAGTTCCCTGCCGTTTACCTCGAGGAGCTCGGTTCCCGCCTCCAGACCCAGCTCCGACCCGAGCGACGCCGGTTGGACCGATTTCACTTTGATCATTGTCTGGGCGCTTGATCGGTCGTTGTTTCCATCTCTGAAAGGTAGCGTTCTGCGGGGTCGATACCATCAGGGGAATGCCGCAGGCGTGCCAAGCGTCAATCGTCGCTGGCAGGACTGGCAAGTCACCGGATACGGGACCGTCCACTTCCCTCCCGAAAGGTCAAAGTCTTGCTCGGCGCCGCAATCGGGACACCGACCGCGCGCTTGGGAGGCCGCTTGGAAGGTCGTGACTCGACGCACGAAGATCCAAATGCCGAAGAGGACGAGCCCTGGAACGAGAACGAAGTGGGCGACTGGGATGAAGAGTGAGATCAGCGCCCCCGCCCAAGCCGTAACCAACCCGACGACCGCCCGCCGCATACGGTCCCGTACCGCAAAAGTCGTGACGCCAACGGCAATTGGGTTTTGACGGTTGCTGTAGCCGGAGACGACGAGGTCGCGAGTATGGGTGTCCATTCGCTACACCCCATCCTTGCGTCGAGCGTTCGCGCACGCCAGGGCCCTCGCCGTGTGCGCAGGCTTGTGCGTTCCGTCACAAACGGTCAGGACTGCTGCCTGTAGAATACGGGCGTCCGCAGCAGCGGCTCCGATCTCGCAGCAATCCGTGCCGCACAACTCCATGTCGAACGGAGAAACGAGTGGAATGACCCGGAACTCGCGTCGTGGCTTCACCTTCGTCGAGCTGATGATAATCGTCTTCATCATTTCAGTTCTCACGGCCATCATCATCCCACGGTTTACGGGAGCGCGGGAACGCGCATTTGAGGCCGCGGTCCTGTCGGACTTCCGCCGAGCGTTCACGACAGTCGAAGACTACTTCGCCGCGACCTTGCGGTACCCCGCGAATTCGACCGATGCGGACTTTGAGCCGTCCAAAGGCGTGGTCGTTGAGCGGTGGGTGATCTCGACGTTCAACGGACGGCCCGCGATGCATATCGATCTCGGTCACGTGGGCTTGGATTACCAATTTCACAATCTGGGCTTTCCGTACGACGGGACGATCGAAAAGACCTCAGGCGAGTCCGAATCCCTGGCACTGCTGCTCACCCCCCTCGGCGTGACACGGACAGAGTTGGACTTCCGTGCGGTCTCGCTCGGCGCGGCGTCGGAACACTCCTAGGGCCCATACACAAACGCCGGCGAGACGAATCGCCGGCGCAGTTGCGAAGAGGAGCGGGCGACCGGATTCGAACCGGCGACGTCCAGCTTGGGAAGCTGGCATTCTACCCCTGAATTACGCCCGCCCGGCCGTGCCGAAGTATGGGTCGCGTGGAATATGCCGTCAACGCCTCAACGCAAAGAGGCGGGAGATGTCCCCCGCCCCGCATCGACAATGCGTGGATACAAGGTTGCTAGGATGCGACCCGGTAGCGCCACGCGACGATGCCATCCCCTGAAGCCAGCACCTCAAAGGGTGTCCGTCCGTGCATCGGGATCGCACCGCCAGCCAGCTCCTCAACAACGACGACGTTGCCTTCGGCGTCGAGAAACTCGAAGCTGATTGTGGGATAGCGCGTCTCTTTTTCGAGCCGGTTCGTGACCTTGCCTTGGATCGAGTAGCCGCCCTCGGTCTCCTGCGCGACATCGACCTGCACTTCGAATTCAAGTCCCTCGGCAAGCTCCAGCGCGGCCAAGGTCGAATCGTCGTGACGCTGCATCTGATGCGCTGCCGCGAGCAGCCGCAAGGACGCGCCATTGTATGGATCCACCTGTACGAGACGGCGTGACACGGCTTCGAGGTCTACTGCCGCCTTGGAACGGGCCTCTTCCGACAACTCCTCGGTTTGCGCCAACGCCAGGTATGTGTTGGCCAAATTGTAGAGGGCATCGCGATGGTACGGGTTCTTCTCCAGCCCGAGGGCGAACGCCCTCGCCGCCCGTTCAAACTGGCTCACGCCGAAGAGCTTGACGCCCGTGTCGAAGAGATCGACCGCACCCATGTCCGTGGCATGCGCCAGCACACTGTCATACAGCATCATCGTCATCATGGTGTCACCTTGCGCCTGACTTGCTTCCGCTAGGCCTAACAGCGCATCGGTGTCACTGGGGTCGTACTCGCGCACCTTGCGATACCATGTCGCCGCAGAATCCCAGTTTTCGGCCATATGGTACAGGATCGCCACGTTGGCGAGGGACGTACGGAAGTTGTCGACCCGCGCCGTGTCTGCATCTCCGATCTCGACAACTTGCTTGAAGTACTTGAGCGCGCTGTCCGACGCGCCTTCGTTTCCGAATATGCTGGCAAGGTAAAAGAACGCGATGTTGTCGTCTTGGTAGACCGCATTGGCCCTGCGGAACTCGTCCTTCGCGCCCTCGTACTCGCCGCCGCGCATCGAGTCGATCCCGGCGTTCACGAACGGGACCCACATCGTCTGCCGGTAAAACGCGATATCGGCGGCGCACTCCGGGGCGAGCGATTCGGCCCGTGAGAACGCCGAGTCGACGCCAAACGGATCATTTTCCAGCACGTAATACCGTCCAAGGAAGTACCACACCGCCGGGTTGTCCGCCTGGCCCCGTTCGATCGCATTGAGGAGGTTCCGTTCGGCGTCTGCCAACATCCGTTCGCGCTTCACCGGATCCGCCTCTTCGGTCGCCCCCTTCAAGTACACCACCCCGCTGTTCACCAGAAAATGGCCGGTCTTGAGCTCGCAGTCCGGACCGCGATACCGGCCCTGCGCAGCCGCCTGCGTGGCACAGAGTGACAAACCCACTGCAATGCTGACTCCCAACAGATTCTTCATCCGTCTTCTCCTCATCCGCCGCCCCGAGGATCGCACGGGATCGCCTCGGAGGCACCTAGATTTCCGTGTTGATCGCAGCCGGGAGGAGCCGCGTTTTTCGCCACCTAAGATACCCCGGAAAGGGCCGAGGGCTCCATCCGGATACGACGCTAAATATCCGTCAATCTTAGCGATAAAGCCACCCAGCACCGGTATTGAACAGCACCACGCGGTGGTCCGCTTGAATCGCTTCGGTCTCCCGTAGCCGTTCCAGCGCCGCCAGCGTCGCTCCCCCTTCCGGACTCGCGTCTATGGCCGCCGTGTGCGCCATCTGCCTTGCGGCGGCGATCAGCTGCCTGTCGGGCACTGCGACAGCCCCGCCGCCGGTCTCGCGCAAGGCTCGAAGGGAGAGTGCACCACCCAGGGGCGCGGGCACCCGCAGGCCGGACGCCACCGTCTCGGGGTTGGGCCATGGCGTCGTTCTCGACTCCTGCAGCTCAAACGCCTTCACCACCGGGGCACAGCCCGTCGATTGCACCGCAAACAGCCGCGGGGACCGGCCCTCAACCCACCCGGCTGATCGTAACTCATTGAAACATTTCCACATACCGATCAGGCCCGTTCCGCCGCCGGTGGGGTAAATGATGGCGTCAGGAAGATCCCACCCGAACTGCTCCGCGAGTTCCAGCCCGAGGGTCTTCTTGCCCTCAATTCGGTAGGGTTCTTTCAGGGTCGACACGTCGAACCCTCCCTCCTGTTCGGCAAAGGCACGAGCTCGCTTTCCACAGTCTCCGATGTGCCCGTCGAGCAGCTCGAGACGGGCTCCGTACACCTGGATTTGCTCGAGAATCCGAAGCGGCGTCGTCTTCGGCGCAAACACGTCCGTGGGCAGTCCGGCCGATCTGCCGTAGGCGCTCAAGGCCACGCCGGCGTTGCCCGCGGTCGGTACGGTGAGGCGAACCGCGCCACCCGCTTTGGCCCGCGTCACGGCCGCTGCCAGTCCGCGCGCCTTGAACGAATATGTGGGGTTCACCGACTCGTCCTTGATCCACACCTCGGCGACGCCGTGGGCGCGGGCGAGCGCCGGCGCCGGCACGAGCGGCGTCATCCCTTCGCCGAGCGTAACTGGTGATTCGCCGTCATGGACGGGAAGCCATTCGTGGTAACGCCACATCGACCACGGTCGGTCTGCGAGGGCCTGCTTCGCGGCCGGCGGCGGCGGCGCCGCATAACGCACCAACCACGGTGACTGGCATGCATCACAGAGCGTGGGGAGTCCGGCGGCGTCTCTCGTCTTCCCGCATTCGGAACAAACGAGCCACCACTTTGCCGGCGTCATTGCTTGAGGTGGTTGAGGATGCGTTCTGCGAGTCGCGGTGAGAATCCGGGGAGCCTCGCAATTTCTTCGGCGGTGGCCAGGCGCACGCCAGCCAGGCTGCCGAATGATTCCATCAGAAGGCGGCGTCGCTTTTCTCCGACATCCGGGATTTCCAAGAGCGCCGAGGTGACGGTTCGTTGAGCGCGCCGTTTCCGGTTGTAGGTGACCGCAAAACGATGTGCCTCGTCACGGGCGCGCTGCAGGAGACGCAAGGAGGAGGAACGGCGTGCCAATCGGATGCTCTCGCGCCGGCCGGGTAGAAACACTTCCTCCTCCCGTTTTGCAAGGCTCGCGAGTGGCAGGGCTTCGAGGCCCAGTGCATCGCGCGCCTTGCGTGCCGCGTTGAGTTGTCCTTTCCCGCCGTCGATTACCATGAGGTCCGGAACCTGACGATCTTCGTTCATCCGTCGTGTGAGATAGCGCGTCACCACTTCGTGAATCGCCGCCACGTCGTCCTGTTTTCCCTCGCCGCGAATCTTGAATCGCCGGTACTCGCTCCGCTTGGGACGCCCCGCTTCGAACCATACGAGTGAACCGACCGTGTCGCTCCCCTGGTTGGTGGAGATGTCGATGCAGACCATGCTTCGGGGAAGCGTCGTGAGTCCAAGGTCGCGCCCCAGTGCGTAGACCGGGTCTTCCGCCCGCTCCTCGGTCTCCAGCGCTTCAATCTTGAAACTCTCTAACAGATTGCGCGCGTTTTGATCAGCGAGGGCAACGAGTCGCTGATTGGCGCCGCGTTGCGGAACCAACAACTTCGTGTCCGGGATGAGCGCGGCAATCGTGTCGAGTTCATCGGGCACGAACGGCAGCACCGCGCGCCGCGCCCGCGCTGCAGCAGGCACGTAGAATCGAACCAGGAACGCGTTCAACACCGCGCCGTCCGATTCCTCCGCGAGGTTCTTCAGGAATCGCTGCTCCGTGGCAACGACCTTTCCGTCGCGGATGCGAAACACCACGCAGACGGCATCGTCGTTGTCGCGCGCGTACCCTACGGCATCGGCGTTGCCACCTCCCACGACCTGCACGCTTTGCGGCTGTTCGAGCTGCTCGAGCCACTCGATCGAGTTGCGGATTTCGGCGGCGCGCTCGAAGTCCAAGCGCTTCGACGCTTCATCCATTCGCTGCCGAAGCCGGGTACGGACCTCGACCGTCTTTCCTTCCAAAAAGGCGATCGCGTCGTCGATCATCTCCCGGTAGCTCTGCTCGCTTTGATAGCCCACGCAGGGCGCCAGACACCGATGGATATGGTAGTCGAGACAAGGACGTTCCGGTGCCTCGTCCGGTAACCCGTAGTGACACGATCGAATCGTAAAGACCCTCCGGAGCACTCGAAGCGTCCGCCGGAGGACGGCAACGTCGGTGTAGGGACCGAAGTAGCGCGCTCCGGAAACGCTCATGCCCCGGACAACGAGTACGCGTGGGAACCGCTCGTCGCGGGTCACGGCGACGTAGGGATAGCTCTTGTCGTCACGGAGCTGGATGTTGAACCGCGGCTGGTACTGTTTGATCAAGTTGTTTTCGAGGATGAGCGCTTCGGCTTCCGACTTGACAACGATGACACTCAGATCTGCAATACGGCGCACCAGCATCCGGTTCTTGGGGCTGGTAGTATGATCCGCCGTGAGATAGTTACGGACCCGTGGCCGCAATCGCTTCGCCTTGCCGACGTAGAGAACCGTGCCCGCGCGATCCTTCCAGAGGTACACGCCGGGTCCGTCCGGCAGCGAGGCGATCTTGCGCTCGAGGTCTGGGCTCGATTCGGACACCATGGGTGAAAGCTAACCAGATTCGTCAGTGCTCCCGATGATCTCCGCCCCGTAGCGTCGCCATGAGGCCACGCGCGTCGGGGTGTCCCAGCGCGAGCGTCACTGTCCCGTACACCAGACAAAACGCCCCGCCTGCCCCGAGCGCCACGAGCCAGACGGGCGAATTGCCCAGCAGGCTCATCGTCAGGTACGCAACCAGAGCCGCTCCTGCGGCGCCGACGGCGGTCTTGCCCAGCACCGTGAATCCGGACGGCCCCATGACACTCCCAAGCCGTCTCCGCAGCGTATACGAATTCAACGCCACGTTGAGGTAACTCCCCACCGCGGCTCCCAACGCGATCCCGACCGGACCCAACCGTTGCATCAGCAGAAATGCGGAGCCGGCTGATGCAGCCACGCCGGCCGCGGCGATGCGGACGGGTGTTCGGGTATCTCCCAGGGCATAGTGACCGGACGCCAGGAGCTTGATGGTCGCTTGAGCCGGGATGGCGAGGCCGTAGGCAGCGAGCACACTCCCAACGAGCACGGTGTCGGTCGCACGGAAGGCACCCGTTTGGAATATCAGCCCGACGATTGGGCGACCCAGCACAGCAAATGCGACCGCTGACGGTACCACAAAGAACGCAATACGGCGCATGCTCTCGGCGATGCGGTGGCTGAGATCGTCGGTTCCACCGCGCGCTGCGTCACGGCTGAGCTCCGGGAGCGCCACGGCCGCCACACTGACGCCAAACAGCGATACCGGCAAAATGGCAATCAACTGTGCGTAACTCAGAATGGAGACCGATCCCTGGCCGAGAAGTGACGCGAGCTGGATGTCGATGATGCTCGAGATTTGGGCCATGCCGGCTCCGATGACCACCGGGACCCACGCGCTCAGCACGCTGCGAACTCCGAGGGCGTCGAGACCGAGACTCCAGTGTATGCCCCGCACCAATCGCAGGACGGAGGGGAGCTGGACGGCGATTTGCAGCAGGCTGCCGATCAGCGCGCCCCACGCCAGCGCAATGACGAGTGATGCTCCGGCGAGTATGCCGCCCGCTGCGAGGAGCGTCGCAATCTGTGCGATGTTCCACATTGCAGGCGCGGCATACGAGAGAAAGAACCGCCGATGAGTGCTCAGCACCCCAAGGCACCAGGCGGACAGAATCATGACGCCCGCCATGGGGAACATGATCTGCACGAGCGTGATCGTGAGGTCGCGCTGCGGCCCAGAAAAGCCGGGCGCCGCAAAATCCGTAATGATTGGTGCCAGCACGATGCCCAGGATCGCCGCGGCGGCAGTCAGCAAGACGAGCAATGAGGCAATGACGCCGGACAGACGACGCGCGGCCTCATGCTCTCCGTTTTCGATCAGGCCAGCATACACCGGGATGAAGGATGCGGAGAGGGTCCCTTCGCCCAGCAAGTTTCGGATGACGTTGGGGATGCGCAGGGCGGCTCGGAACGCGTCCGCCTCCACGCCGTTGCCGAAATAGTGAGCGAACACGCGCTCGCGCACCAGTCCGAGCAGGCGGCTGAGGAAGATGGCCGCCCCGACGCGTGCCGTAGGGCGCCCGCGCTCACCGGTCGACCCGCTACGACTCTGAGGCGCGGGACTGCTTGGCAGAGGATTCGTCGCGGTCGGGACCTTCGAGGAGGCGCTGGACGAACTGCGTTTCTTCACGATGGGCTTCCAGGGCGCGCCCCAGGTTTTCTACGTCGTTCTCCAGCGCTTGGATGCGTCGCACAAGCTCGTTGATATCCGCCGCATCCGACCCACGAAAGAAATTCCGCGCAATCGGCGAGTCGAGCACGATGGCGAGTATCGGGATGAGCAGCGCAATCAGCAACAGCAGAAAAACACCGATGGCCCAGAACATGGCTGATATCTACGCCGTGCTGGAAGCGGTTTCAAGTGGAGCGCTCCACTGAGCGCATGCGGCAGCGGCCTGCTCGATGAACGACGGTCCGTAACGCGTCAGGAACGCGACGACGTTCAAACAGCGTTCTTGTGGCTTGCCCAGCGGAAAGAGATGCGCCCGCGCTTTGGCAATCTGCTGATTGGCGATGTCGTTGTGCTTTTTCAGATGCGAAATGATGCGCTTCTCGATGTCCGCGACCTCCCGAAACGCACCGCGTCCAGCCTGCGACACGTGCTTTCTCAGTGTCGGATCGACCTCCGCGCTGGCGTCGGCCAGTTTGTCATACTCCGCGCGAATCGTGTCGCGCAGCGCGCGGATCGCATCCGTTGCTCGCTGCGGCAACTCCGCGCGCGCGAGCCGGGATTCGAGCTGTCCTTCGGGGGTCTGCAGATCCTCCACGCTGATTCCGAACTTCACCAAGACTTTCTCGATATGGTTTTCAATGGCGATTCCCGACCACCGTGGAACGGGCGCCTGCCGCGGAACGGCGAGCGCTTCATAGATCGGCCGGCAGGCTTCGAGATACGCTTGCTCGCTCGGACCCGCCACGTAGGCGATTGTTGGAAGAATCGCGGCCTCAATGACGGGCCTGAGCAACACGTTTGGCGAGAGACGTTCAGGCTCATGTTCCGCGATTGTTTGCAACTCGTCGAGTGAGTACGGTTGACCGGACCGACGCGCCGTGTAGCCGGATCCATCCAAGACAAGCCGGTCCCGGCCGAGCGCGGCCTCGAGGAAGACTAGCGTGGCCCCCGTTCCGACAGATACCGGGACCGAATGACCCCGATGCTCCAGCGTGTCGACGTAATCGGCGAGGGCGTCATCGAGCGCGCGGGCCTCCCGCAATGCCTGGACCAGCATTGGCGCCATCAGGCGCTTGGCGGCTGCATGGGTTGGCCGAAACAGGACCAGGCCCCAACGGTCCAGCAACTCGGCCATGGCGCCTGCAAACGCCGACGCGAGGTCCGCGTTGGGTCGGTAATGGCGTTGCAACCACGCGAACACGGAGGGTCGGAACTCGCTCGCGGGTGTCTGGTCGGTCAACTCGGCCACGATTCGCTCGATGTCGTCTCCGACGGGCTCGCGATAGAGCGGGATGAGTGGCGCGTCCTCCGCACGCTCGCGGAGCGAGGTGCGCCGAATCTCGCTTCCTCCCACTACCGAGAAGATGTGGTTGGCCTCGGCAAAATCATGGTCGTCCCCCGCCACCCAAAACACCGGGACCACGGGACGGTCGAGTCGGGCTTCGAGGGATTGGGCGAGTGCGATGGCGGACAGTGCCTTATAGAGCGTGTAGAGCGGTCCGGTCAGCAGGCCCGGCTGCTGTCCCGTCGTGACACAGAGGGCCTCGCCTGAACACAGCCGCGCGACGTTCTCGGCGCCGTGATCGTGTGTTACAAATGCCGGCTCGAGGGATCCATCGAGCGCGAACGCTCGGCGAGCCGTGTACGCTTCCACGTCGAATGGCGCGATCGGTGGTCCGAGTGCAGCGAATCGAACCGTCATAAACGCTCCGCTACCAAGAAAGCTCGGGGACTGTTGGTCGTGAGTTCCGCACCGCTATAGTCGCCGAAGCGTTCCCGGACCGCCAGTCCGTGCCGGACGAGCATGGCCTCCAGTTCCGGCACGCTGTAGAGACGCACGCGCTCGAGAAAGCTCCGTCCCTCACCAACCAGGTGCATCTCCTTCACGACAAAGCGCTCGTTGTCCGATAGGTGCCGCTCGATCGCCACGCGCTGATTGGCCACAAGCCGATCTTCACTCGACACGAGTTCGGCTTTGACCTGATCCGCGTTCAAGAAATCCAGAACGAAGGAGCCCCCTTTGCGAAGCACTCGGGCGATGTCGTGGAGGACCGCATCGTGCTGCGCATCGCTCGTGAAATACCCAAAGCTCGTAAACAGGTTCACCACTACATCGAACGCCTGGTTGCGAAAGGGAAGCACCCGCATGTCGCCGCGGACGACGGAAAGCGGTGGGGTCGCGCGTCGCGCACGCCGCAATAGTGGCAGCGAGAGATCGAGGCCAAAGACCGCGGCGCCGGCCGCGCGGATCAGCTGCGCGTGGCGGCCGGGCCCGCACGCCAGGTCGAACACGAGCCGGCCGGCGAAGGGGAGGACCGAATCGATCAACTCGACCGCCGCCGCTGCATCGTCCGCGTCACGGTGGGGGTAGAGCTGCAAGTATTCCTCACCGAACCACTGCTCAAACCACTCCGTCATGCAGAACCCTTGTGATACGGTTCACCACGGAGAATCGTGCAGGCGCGGTAGAGCTGTTCGAGAAACACGAGCCGGGCGATCTCATGCGATAACGTGAGTGGTGAGAGACTCAGACGCCAGTCGGCCCCGTCGCGTAACGCCGCATCCAGTCCGTGCGCGCCGCCAATGAGGATGGCTAGCTTCCGTTCCCTCTCGAACCAATTCCCCACGCGTTGCGCAAACGCCCGGCTGGGTTCGGCGATTCCCTCCCGGGTGAGGGCCACGGTTCGTGCACCGGTGGGCAGGGTCTTCCGGATGGATTCAGCCTCGGACCGGCGGGCCGCCGCCGCGTCACGGTCGCGGAGTCCGGCTTCACGCACCTCGCGCGTTTCGAGCGTGAGATACCGTTGTAGGCGCCGTTCGTACTCCGAACACGCGTCGCGCAGGGCCGGATGTTTGAGACGCCCTACCGCGACGACGAACAACTCCATCAGGCATACAGGCCGCGAAGCCGGTGGACGGCCGCAACGCGCTCGATCGCGAGCATGTACGCGGCGATGCGCATGTTGACTTGATGCCGCTGCGCCACGGAGAGCACGTCGTGGAATGACCGATCGATAATCGTATTCAGCCGGTCGACAACCGTTGCCTCGTCCCAGAAGTATCCGCCACGGTCTTGCACCCATTCGAAGTAGCTCACGGTCACGCCGCCGGCGTTGGCGAGAATATCCGGAATCACGAAGATCCCTTTCTCCTCGAGAATCTCATCGGCTCCGGCCGTGGTCGGTCCGTTTGCGCCTTCGCAAATGATCTTGGCCCTGATATCTCGTGCGTTCTTCCGCGTGATCGCGTTCTCGACCGCGGCGGGGACCAGGACGTCCACATCGAGCCGGAAGAGTTCGTCAATGGGAATCTCGTCGCCACCCGGATAACCGGTCAGGTATCGATGTTCGCGCATCCACCGGATCGCGTCGGAAATGTAGATGCCGTTGGGATTGTAAATCGCGCTCGCGACGTCGCTGATGGCGACGACCGTGAGCCCTTCCTGTTCCAGAAGTTGCGCGGCTACTGACCCAACGTTGCCGAACCCCTGCACGGCGACCTTGGTGCCGCGCAATGGCAGGCCCAGGTGCTTGAGCGCCTCCTTGGTCGCGATCATGCAGCCGCGCCCCGTGGCTTCCCGCCGTCCCAGCGACCCGCCCATCTCGATCGGTTTCCCTGTCACGACGGCGGTCACCGGGTGGCGTTTGTGCATGGAGTAGGTGTCCATGATCCACGCCATGATCCGTTCGTTGGTGTTGACGTCGGGGGCCGGAATATCCGAGTCCGGCCCGAGGACGTCGATGAGCGCTGCCGTGTAGCGTCGTGTGATTCGCTCCAGCTCTCGGATCGACAGATTGGTTGGATCGCACACCACGCCGCCCTTCGCGCCACCGAACGGGATGTTGACGACGGCGCATTTCCACGTCATCCACGCGGCCAGCGCCTTGACTTCATCGAGCGTGACGCGCAGGTCGAAGCGGATGCCGCCCTTCGCGGGCCCGCGCGACGTGTTGTGAAGGACGCGAAACCCCTGGAACACCTCGAGGTCGCCGTTGTCCAGCTGCGTGGGAACGGAGACGATGACTTGCTTCTCCGGTTGACGCAGCACTTTGTAGATGCCCGGATCGAGGTTCAGCAGTTCGGCGGCATGGTCGAACCGGGCCATCATGGCTTCGAACGGATTGTCCTCGTCGAGATGCGGGTCCTTGTTGCGTCCCAGAATCTCCTGCGCCGTCGGCCTGCGCCGGTCCGCTTTGGTACTCTCGATCATGCCTCCAGCCTGTCGTGGAGAGGTCGGTGAATCATTCCCTGTCCAGGAGCGCGTCCACGTCGCTCACAACCGCCTGCAGCGCCCGTTCGACCTCGGTTTGGCCGCGTTCCCACACGAGGTTGAGGGAGGCCACCAGCGGCTCGGGTCGGTGTCCCGGCCACCGATGCCTGAGCTTCACGGCGTCCTTTTCGGTGACTACAACGTAATCAACCCGTCGCCCTGCGAGCACTAGCTCACGGATATCTGTCGTCGAGTACGGATGGTGGTCCTCCCACGGCATGAGGCTCACGTCGGCCCCGATCGCCCGGCATTGGGCCGCCAACGTGTCGGGGTCTGCGATCCCTGCCGATGCCAACACTCGGCGGCCCTCGATCGCGGCGGCATCCACGGGTGCGCCCGTCACGAGACCATGAAACTGGGCGATCCCCAGCCGCGCGATGGCAACCGGCCGTCCTGGCGCCGTTGCCGCCGCTCTCGCAGCGAGCGCTGTCGATACCTCGAAGGCAGCTCGCTTGCGGGTAATCACGATCAGGTCGGCGCGTTTCAGCGCGCGCCAACCTTCCCGCCAGGGACCGGCGGGCAAGGTCCATGGCACCGCGCGACTCGACTCCGCGCTCACCACCGCGACGTTGAGGTCGCGGCGGATGTCGAGTCGTTGGAACGCATCATCCAGCACGATCACCTCGGCGCCGCGCCGCACCGCCATCTCGCAGGCGGTGAGACGGTCGGCGTGCTCCACCACGATGGCTGTGGGTACCAACCGGCGATGGACGGCGCCCTCGTCTGCACCGTAGCCCCGGAGCACGATGCCGGGTCTGCGGTGGTGGTCGGCAAAGTAGGCGGCGATCCAGGCAGCGATCGGGGTCTTGCCGGAGCCCCCGACGGTGAGGTTGCCGACACCGACGGTCGGCACCGACGCGCTGCGAGACGGAAGGAGTCCGCTGCGATACCCGCGGGCGCGCGCTGCCGTGAGCACCCGGAAGGCGACAGAGGGCGGCAACAGCGCAAGTCGGGCGATGCGTGCGGAGATGGAGCGCCGCGACCAGAGCCAGCGAACGATCAGCAACGAGCCGCGCTTCCCAGTGTCGCCAGCAGGTCGTCCAGCAAGGCGGCGTGCGGTTTTGGCCTCCCGCCGTCGATGCGGAGGGGTTCCCCGTACGCGATCCGGACCCTGGTGAACGGACGGGGGATCATGAACCGGTCCCACGAGCGAAGCGTCCACGACGAAGCGGCGCTCGCGCTGACGGGAACGATTGCGGCTCGGCCGCGAATGGCGACTGCCAAAGCGCCCGGTTTGGCGGTCTGTGCAGGTCCTCTCGGGCCGTCTGGCGCGAACGCAACGTCCCCCCCTCTCGCGAGCACCCGGAGTATTCCGCGCATGGCCGATACCGCCCCCCGAGTGCTCGAGCCTCGGATCACGTTGTACCCCCATTGCATTGCTGCACCCGAGAGGTAACTCCCGTCTGTGTGCCCGCTCACCATCAGGGTGATTCCCTCTCCGCGCCGATGCCAGAGGGGCGCCAACATCTGCCCGTGCCACACTGCGAACACGATGGGGGTGCCGTGGTCACGCAGGCGGCGTACGTGATCCTCACCGGAGACCTCGATCCGCCACGTGTGTGCGAGTGCGGCACTAACGTGTCTCAGGATCTGGGGGCGCATCGGTCTAGGCAACCAGGGCGAGCGCCATGGCGGCAACTCGCTGCGCGACGCCCGGCGTACCCAACAATGATCTGGTTTCTGCGAACGCTTCGCGCTGCTCGCACACGACGCGTCC
>JBFHWR010000045.1:0-15753 GCA_041599395.1 Gemmatimonadales bacterium
CTTGCTCTTGGGATATCGCGCGACAACCGATTCGGCTTTCACGGCTGCTTGCGCCCACAGTGCTTGCGCCTCACCCGGGCGACCTTCACGGTCGGCCTTGGACGCGGCGTCTGCAAGCCGGTTCGCGTTGTACAGGCCGTTGTAGTACGCGCAGCCTACGAGGGCGACCGCGAGGCCCGTGCCGATGAGCGAGCGGTGATTCACTGACCAACCCCGGTGAGAACCTTACCCTCGTACTCGAGCAGATACCGCTCGATCCCGTCCGCAATGGCCACTGCGAGCGCCTGCTTTCCCGAATCCGATAACAGGAACCGCGCGTCCCGGCGGTTGGTCGCGAAACCGGCTTCCACCAGGATGGCCGGTCGGTTCGCGGCCAGCAACACGATCAAGCGGTCGTGCTGGGACACGCCGCGATTCGCACCGGGGTGAACCTTCGCGCCCGCTTGCTGCACGAAGTCGGCGAGCCGCGCGGATTCCCGGAGATACTCGAAGGCGTGCAGATCCTTCAGGATGAATGTCAGAGGATCGTCATCGACGAGCGCCGTTCCGGTTTCGTACTGCACGGCTTCGTTCTCCATTTGGGCGACGCGGTCTGCCTCGGCCGTGAGTGCTTCACCGAGAAAGTAGGTCTCGAAACCGTTCACGGACTCGTACGCGCCTCTGCGCGGCATGCTGTTCACATGGATACTGACGAACGCCGCACAGTCGTCGCCGCACATCGGCGCCCGGTCGTAGATGCTGACGAGTGAGTCACGCATACGCGTCATCACCACTTCCACGCCCCGCGTTTGCAACTCGACCCGAAGCGCCTTTGCGATCGCCAGCGTCACATGTTTCTCTTGCACGCCGCGCGGAAATCTGAGGCCCGGATTGCCCGGGTCGGTGCCCCCGTGTCCCGCATCGACAACGACTTTGTGTTGGAGCTTGAATCCGTGGCGGGCTGCCCGACTGCCTGGCTGCGCGGCCCGATAGCGCTCCTGGGCGACCAGCGGCGCGACCCGGGTTTCCTCGAATCGCGCGGCGTACGGATCGTAGCGGTAGGTCTCGCGAAAGAACTCCGGCACATAGTCGGTCAACCACTGGAGCGGCACGAACACGGTGTCGCGAACCACGTATGCACTCGAAACGAGCGGCACCACACGGCTGCGATGCACGAACACCGGGGCGCCCAGCGGAAATCTGAAGGCTTCGCGCGCAAACTCGACCAGCGCCCAGTCCCCCTGGAGTGCAGCCGTTACCGGCAAGGCGCTGACGAGCGCCCGCACCGGGACGGCCGGTTGCCCGCGCTCGAGCGAGACGGGAACACGGGTGACCCCTCGCGACGTGGCGATCACGATTGAGGTGGGTGCGGGTACGGGAGCTACCGCGCCGGCGGCAATCCACAGCCCGAATACGGCGACGACCGTTTTCATTTCCGGCGCCCCGTCACCCGGGCGGCCTCGCGAGCCGCATCGCGACGCTTCACGTCCTCGCGTTTGTCGTGAAGCTTCTTCCCCCGACCCAGCCCGAGGGTCACTTTCGCCCAGCCCTTCGTCAGATGCATGTCCAGAGGGACCAGAGTCAGGCCCTTTTGCTGCAGCGCTCCAATGAGGCGGCGGATCTCCCGCTGATTCATCAGCAGCTTCCGGGGTCGGTCCGGCTCGTGATTGGTATACCCGCCGGATTCGTACGGAGAGATGTTCACGCCTTCCAGCCAGAGCTCCCCGTCGCGGATGATGCCGAACGCGCCCTTGAGGCTCACCTTCCCCGCTCGCACGGACTTGATCTCCGTTCCCGTCAGCACAAGGCCAGCCTCCCACGTGTCCAGAATGTGGTAATCATGGCGGGCCTTGCGGTTTCGGGCCACAATAGGGTTGGCCGAGGCCTCGGCCTTCTTTGTAGGCGGCACAAGCTAAGTCCAAGATAGGCAACCGTTTCCGAGCGGTCAACCCGAACCTTGACGGGTTGTTCCACCCATGTCAATATTCGCTCCACACCTCCGAAGTTCCCAGGCCGAAGTGGTGGAACTGGTAGACGCGCTGCGTTCAGGGCGCAGTGGGCGCAAGCCCGTGGGGGTTCGAATCCCCCCTTCGGCACTCGTGCGAAGCCCCGTAGCTGTCCGGGACTTCAGTCCGAGCAGTCACCCAATGGATAGACGAACCCGCAGTTGGAGCACGGGTTTTTGCATCCCCAGGGCCTGGAGCGCACCGGGCACCCGCAGCGCAGACACACGAGTTGCCCGGTCGCCCGGTCGGGTGTGAGCGGACTCGCTTGACCCCGCGGGGTCCTCGCCTCGGCGCGGGGGTTCTCTGGATCAGCCAAGACGTGCGAGCCCAGTGAGGAACGGATTTGAGCGCCGTTCTTCGCCAACCGTCGTCGCGGGACCGTGACCTGGATACAGCACGGTGTCATCCGGGAGCGTGAGCAGCTGGCTTTCGATGCTGCGAAGCAGCGTCTCGGTGTCGCCACCCGGCAGGTCCGTTCTCCCGATCGATCCCGCAAAAACCGCGTCACCGACCCACGCGACGCCGTGCCCGATGATGGCCACACCTCCAGGACTGTGTCCGGGCACATGGCGGACCTCGAACGACAGCTCGCCGAGTCGCAACACGTCACCGTGCATGAGTTCGCGGTCCGGCGGCGGAGGCTGCTCGGGACGGAGACCGAGCCAGGCGCCCTGTTCGGCGGCGCCATCGTACAACGGTCGATCCGCCGGGTGCAAGCAAACCGGAACTGGCAGCGCTCCCACGATGTCCTTCACGCCGAGTATATGGTCGAGGTGCGCGTGCGTCAGCCAGATGGCCGAGAGGGTCCAGCCTTCATGCTGCATGCGTCGGAGGAAGAGGCGCGCGTCGTCACCGGGGTCGATAATGGCTGCGTTGTTGGTGTGGGGATCCGCGACGATATAGCCGTTCTCCTGAAAGACCCCGGTCGTCAGCGTAACGACCTCAGGCAGCGCTGATCCCGGCACCTTGATCCTTCCGCTCGCTGAGATACTTCTCGACGGCAACGGCAGCCGTGGTGGCATCACCGACCGCCGTCGTGATCTGGCGCGTCAACTGTTGCCGCAGATCGCCTGCGGCGAACAATCCCTCAATGGATGTCATCATGTTCGAGTCGGTAATCACATACCCTTGTTCATCGTGATCGAAGTGCCCTTTGATCAGATCACTGTTCGGGCGAAACCCGATGAAGATGAAGACGCCTGTCACTTCGAGCTTCGAGGGCTCGTGGGTCACCGTATCTTTGAGCGACAATTGCGTGACACCACGGTCTCCCCCTTCGATCTCCTCGACGACCTTGTTCCAGATCACTTCCACTTTTGGATTATCAAACAGGCGGCGCTGGAGAATCGGTGACGCGCGCAGTTTGTCGCGGCGATGAATCACGTAGACCTTCGCCGCATACCGGGTGAGGTAATCCGCCTCTTCCACGGCCGCATCGCCGCCGCCTACGACGGCCAGCGTCTCACCCTTGAAGAACGCCCCGTCACACACGGCGCAATAGGACACGCCTTTGCCGGCGTACTCTTGCTCGCCGGGCACGCCGAGTTTGGTGGGCGTGCCGCCAGCCGTCAGAATGACTGCGGGCGTTGCGTACGCCTTGTCGAGCGCCGTCCGGATGGCGAAGCCGCCGTCCTCGGTCTTCTCGATCGATTCAACGGTGTCGGTGACGATTTCGGCGCCGAATTTCTTGGCGTGGCTCGTCATCTTTTCAGCCAAGTCGCGACCAAGGATGCTCTCGAATCCGATGTAATCCTCGATCAATTCGGTGTTGAGCAGCTCACCGCCCGGGAGACCGCGTTCGATCAACAACGTGCGAAGCATTCCGCGTCCAGCATACATCGCAGCGCAGAGACCAGCGGGCCCCCCACCTACCACAATGACGTCGTATTCGTTCTGCCTCATTGCATCGTGTCTTCGCATTCGAGTTTCTCAAGTCTACCCGCTCGCACAACAACAATATCGTCCGGCGGGTTCCGGACCCCCGACATCAAGCCGTGGCCTTGCCGACACCAACACGTTCGGCATGGGCGCGCTCGAGTTCCTCCAGCCATGTTGCGGGCACCGCCGGAACCCCGATTTTTCTCTCGACCCCCGACACCCCCTCGCCGTGCCAGTCCGATCCTCCCGAGCGGAGCATGCCGAGTTCGGCCGCCCAGGCTGCGAGCCTTGCCGACGTGTCCTCGTCGTGCGAGGGATGCAGCACCTCGATCGCGTCCACCCCAAGACGCTGCAGTGCTCTGACACGTCGGCGCGTCACGCGACTGCCCAGGTGGGCGGCCGAGGTCACCCCCCCGATTTCCCGAATCAAGCCGCAAACGATGTGCAGCTCGGGCAGCCGCTTTGGCACGAACGCAGGACGTCCGCGGCCCAGATATCGATCAAACGCGTCTTGCATGTCCAGCGCCTGGTCCGACTGCACCAATGCACGCGCGACATGCGGCCGGCCGACCGGCGCCCCGGCTGCAATGGCGTCCACATCCGCGCGCACGAGCCGCACGTTTGACGTGCGCAAACGACGCAGGATCTCGTCGCCGCGCTCGGTCCGCATCGCGCATTGCTCGTCGAGGAATCGTGACAACCGGGCGTCCGTGAGTGGGACAAAGTACGCGAGGAGATGCAGCTCGCCCCAGGGCACAGCAACGCTGAGCTCGCATCCGCTCACCACTCGCACGCCCTCATCGCGACCCGCGGCCGCGGCCTCGGCCACGCCGTCTACGGTATCGTGATCGGTAAGGGAGATGACCGATACTCCGGCTGCGCCGGCCCGTCGAGCGACTTCAGCTGGAGCGTGCTCGCCGTCGGAAGCGGTCGAGTGCAAATGGAGGTCGACGTGCGCCACGCCTAGACGGCCCGTCGTGCGTACAGCGTCTCCGGACTGGTGCGTGCAGCCTGGGAGTGTTGAAACAGCTGGACTAACTGCCGATCAGACAGCTCGGCAAGCGCCGCGTCCCGCCGTCGTGCACCGAGGGGAGAGAACCGTGACACCCGCCGAACTCGGTTTGGCCCGGTGCCTTTCTCGAACACGATGGCGAACTCGTCACGGTCGTACACGGTGACCCGGCCCGACGGGTAGGCGTCCCATTTTTCTCCATCGATCTCGATCGTACGGCGCGCCACGTCAGACCGCCGCTTCCGCAAAATTCTCGAGGTCGTGTTTGACGTCCGACATGAATCGGTCCGCATCGGCGCCGTCGACCACTCGATGGTCATAGGACAGCGACAGGAGGCCCATGGTCCGGATGGCGATGACGTCCTGCCCATCCTCGAGGGTAATCACTTTCGGTCGCTTCTCGATGGCGCCCACACCCAAGATTGCCACCTGCGGCTGATTGATGATGGGGACACCGATGTAGGAACCAAACACACCGGGGTTGGTGATGGTAAACGTTCCGTGCTGTACTTCGTCCGGGTTCAACCGTTTGGACCGCGCGCGTTCTGCCAAGTCCGCGACACGTTTCGCAATACCCATCAGCGACAGCTCATCTGCGTTTTTGAGCACGGGAACGATCAGCCCCCAATCCAGCGCGACCGCGATACCGATGTTGATGGCCTGGCGATACACGATGTTGTCGCCACTCACAGACGCATTGAGGATGGGGTGCTTCCGCAGATTGTCCGCAATGGCCTTGATGATGAATCCAAGATAGGTGAGCTTGGCGCCCCGCTGCTCGAACTCGTGTTTCTTTGCCTGACGCAGGCGCTGGAGCGTGGTGTAATCGATGTCGTAGAAGCTGGCGACGTGCGCCGATGTCCGGCGAGACATCACCATGTGATCCGCCGTGAGTTTTCTGATGCGGCTCATCGGCTCGACGCGATCCCCGGGCCACGGCTCGACGCTCGGGTGCACCACGTCGCCGCTCACCGCTGCCGGCGCGCGGGCGGCGCCGGCCGGAGCCGCGGCCCGTTGGGCGGGGGCGGTATCCAAGTACCCCAAGATGTCCTTCTTCGTCACACGTCCCGCATGCCCGGTCCCGCTGATTTGCGAGATGTCGATGCCGTGCTCGGCGGCGATCTTGCGCACGAGGGGGGTCGAGCGCCGCCGCAGACGGTCGTCCGCCGGCTCGGCACCTCCGTCGGGACTCGGGGCAGCGCGCTCGACGGCTGGGGTGGGCACCGGCGCAGCGGCGGGCGGCGCCGGCTCGCGGGCGGCCGGGGCCGCGGCAGCTTGCGGCGCTGCGACTGCTTGAGCGGGGGCTGACTCGGCAACGGCCGCCGCCGGCTCGGCAGACGAGGCCGACGCCGACCCGGCAGCCGCTGCAGCCTGGTCTGTCTCGATCACGGCGACGACGGTCTGCACCTCGACCGTCTCCCCCTCCTGCACCTTGATTTCGGTCAGCACGCCTCCGGCGGGAGACGGAATTTCCGCATCGACCTTATCCGTGGAAATCTCGAGCAGGGCCTCGTCCCGTTTCACCGACTCCCCGATCGCCTTGAGCCAGCGCGACACGGTTCCCTCGGCAATTGACTCGCCCATTTGCGGCATCACGACATCTACACGGGACATGCCATTCTCCTCAGTATCACGGGCGCGCAGCCAGAATGATCCGTGGCTGCGTTTTTTCGAGTACGCACGGCGCTCGGTGTTGGCGCATACGTGACAGTGTGATTTCCTCGGGCCAAAGCGACGCCACCAAGTGGTGTCACGTCGTGTGCACCGCGTACGGCGGTCGGCAACTGTTCAAAATACCTGCTGCCGCGAGATTCTGCGAGCGGTATGTGTGTGACGAGTGTGCGGTGCTCGACTGGATCGTCGATGCCGTCGCCGTGTCCCCCACGCGCATCCAGGCGCTCATCGGCGTGCCACCCGGTCTGACGCGAGCAGACATCGCTCGTCAAATCCAGCAAGCGGGCGCCGAGGCGGCGCGGCACGCCGGCACCGTTCGTCCCTGGTACCGGCAGCTCTGGAAGGAGCCGACCTGGTGCGCAGTGCTCACCAACGGCGTGGCAACCTCGCTTCTGCGCCGCCACATCCGCGCCCAGAGCCGTAGCGGCACCCGGCTGGGCCGGCGCACCACCCGCGATCTTCCCGTTCCTCCTCAGTACGCCAAGAGCCAGCGTGCCGCTGACACGACGTCGGACGTCTGGGGCAGTACGAAGTCCTCCAACGTCGGCGCATAGGGCAACGGGGTGTCGTGGGCGGTCACGCGCTTGATCGGGGCATCGAGCCACTCGAACACGCGTTCGTTCAATCGCGCCGTGATCTCACCCGCCACGCCCCCGGTGCGGGTGTCCTCGTGCACGATCAGCGCTCTGTTTGTCTTCCGCACCGATGCGAACATCGTCTCCTCGTCCATCGGCACGAGCGTGCGGAGATCGATGACTTCGAGCGACGCCCCGTCCGCCTGCTCGAGCTGCTCCGCGGCCTCCAGCACCTTCCAGACCATGGCGGACCACGTCACGACCGTGAGGTCCGTGCCCTCGCGCGCGACGCGGGCCTTGCCAATTGGCGTCAACAGGTCCTCACCTTCGGGAAGGTCCTCCTTGATCCGCCGGTAGAGGTATTTGTGCTCGAAGTAGATCACCGGGTCATCGTCCCGCACCGCCGCCTTGATGAGTCCCTTGGCGTCGCGGGCGGTGGCGGGACACACCAGCTTGAGCCCCGGCGTGTGAAAGAACGCCGCTTCAGGGTTTTGCGAATGGAACGGCCCGCCGCGCACATATCCCCCGGAGGGTCCGCGCACCACGATCGGGGTTGCCAAGCCGGCCCGATAACGCGCCGTAGCCACGTAATTCGTCAGGATATCGTAGGCGCAGGCGATGAAGTCGATGAACTGCATCTCCGCCACCGGGCGGAATCCCATATGCGCCGCGCCCGCCGCCGCCCCCACAATGGCCGTCTCGCTGATGGGTGTGTCGATGACTCGTTCGGCGCCGAACTCTTGCACAAACCCGTCCGTCACTTTGAACGCACCGCCGTACGCGCCCACGTCTTCTCCGAGAATGAACACGTTCTCGTCGCGCGCCATCTCTTCGCGAAGCCCGTCGCGCAGCGCTTCCAGATACGTGCGTTCAGCCATCGATCTGTCTGAACCAGAGACGCTCGGCCGCCGCCGGCTCCGCGAACACATGCGGTAACGCGGTATCTCCAACGGGAACAGGATCGTTTTCACACTCCGTTACGGCGGCATCCAGCTCCTGCGTCACCCGCGCATCGATGTCTCCCAGTTCCTGCGACGGGATCCAGCCACCACGCTGAACGCGTTCGACGAAGCGATCGAGTGGATCGGCCTTTTCCCACTTCCGAATCTCGTCGTCCGGCTGATACCGCTGATCGTCATGCTCGGCGTGCCCTTTGCGCCGATACGTGATGACCTCGAGCAGCGTCGGCCCGTCACCCACCCTGGCCCGCTCCACGGCGTCCTTCGCTCCTCGGTACACCGCGAAGACGTCATTCCCGTCCACGGTCAGCGCCCGGATGCCGTACGCTTTTCCCTTCGCGGCGAGGCGCGGCGTCGCAGCCTGTTGGGAGGTCGGGGTAGAATACGCGTACCCGTTGTTTTCGACGATCATCACCAAGGGCAGACGGTGCACCGCGGCGAAGTTCGCGCCTTCGTGAAACGCACCCGTGCTGGTGGCGCCGTCACCCACATACACCAATCCAACGCGCGGCTCCCGCCGCATTTTGAAGCTGAGCGCGATGCCGGCCATGACCGGCACCATGTCGCCGAGCGGTGAGATTTGCCCGAGATATCCGAGTCGAAGATCGTTGAAGTGAATGTTCATTTCGCGTCCCGAGGTCGGGCTGGTTGCCTTCGCCATGTATTGCCGAAGAATCTCTATCGGCCGCGCACCTCGCACCAACATCGACCCGAGGTTCCGAATGAGCGGCGACAGAATGTCACCATCTTCGAGTGCATAGGCGCTGGCCACGCTTTCGCCTTCTTGGCCCAACGAACGATACAACCCCCCAACGATCTTTCCCTGTCGGTACAGGTTGACGAGTCGTTCTTCGAGAGCGCGCGTGAGTCGGAGGAAGTAGTACAGATCACGCAGCTGCGCCTGGTCGAGACCGGCAGGGACGGGCGTCGCCGAGGCCAGACCAGCTTTGGATGTCACCGGCAACCTGTGGGAGAGATCAATACGCCCCTCGAGCCACGTGCGATGGCTCGACACGCTTGTGCACCATCGTGAGAAAGCGTTTCGCGAGCTTGTCCGCCTCGCTCTCGCCAACGTCGTTCGTCTCCACAACCACCAGCGTGTAATGGCCTCCCTCTGCACGCGCCTCCACGGACACCTCCCCAACTGTCCCCGTGAACCTGATGGCGCGTGGGCCGGCATCGACCTGCGTCAGTCGCTCTCCGAAAAAGCGGTCCGCTTCGGCAAACACGTCTTTGGCCGGCAGGCTTGTCCGATGAAAATAGCGCATGCTGTGACCGACTAGGACAGAGGATTCGTCACACGTTCTGGTAGCTATAGTACTCGACGCCCAAGTGGGTGATCTGCTCTTCTCCCATGAGCCACCGCAGTGTGTTCTTGAATTTGGTGAGTTGGATGAAGAGATCGTTCTCGGGAACGAGTTCCGGAGCGGCCATCGGGCTCTTGAAGTAGAACGACAACCATTCCTGAATGCCCGACATGGACGCTCGTTTCGCCAGGTCGAGACACAGCGCGAGGTCGTGGACGAGCGGCGCCGCAAGGATGGAATCCCGGCATAGGAAGTCGATCTTGATCTGCATCGGGTAGTCGAGCCACCCGAAGATATCGATGTTGTCCCAACCCTCTTTGTTATCACCACGAGGCGGATAGTAGTTGATCCGCACTTTGTGGTAGATGTTCCCATAGAGCTCCGGATAGATCGACGGCTGCAGAATGTGCTCGAGCACGCCAAGCTTGGATTCTTCTTTCGTCTTGAAGGACTCCGGGTCGTCCAACACTTCGCCGTCGCGGTTCCCGAGGATGTTTGTGGAGTACCAACCCGAGAGGCCGAGCATGCGCGCTTTGAGCATCGGGGACACGACCGTCTTCAACATCGTCTGGCCGGTCTTGAAATCTTTCCCCGCGATGGGCACGCCATTGTCCAGCGCCAAGGCCTGCAGGGCCGGCGTGTCGACACAGAGGTTGGGCGCGCCATTCGCGAACGGCACGCCTTCCTTGATTGCCGCCCACGCATAGAGCATCGAAGGCGCGATCGCGGGATCGTTGTCATCCATCGCCTTCTCAAATGCCTCAACCGTTTGATGCTGGGGACCTGGCCGGATGAAGACCTCGGTCGATGCGCACCACACGACGACCAGCCGGTCGCAGCCGTTGCGTTCCTTGAACTCGCGGATGTCGTCCCGTAATTGCTCCGCGAGATCCCGCTTGGTCCTGCCGTGCTTCATGTTGATGCCGGTCAGACGCTTCACGTAGTTCTGGTCGAACACGGCCGGCATGGGCTGGATGCTGTGGAGGAAATCTTTGATCGGCTCGACGTGGTCGCTATTCAGCACGCCGGCCACTTTGCACGATTGGTACGCGTCGTCGGGGATCGGGTCCCAGGCCCCAAAGACCAGGTCGTCGAGCTCTGACAACGGCACGAAGTCGCGAATGCGCGGGACCCGGCCCTCGCTGCGCTTGCCCAAGCGAATGGTCCCTAATTCCGCCAAGGAGCCGACGGGCTTTCCGGACCCGCGCCGCACATTCTCGATACCGGCCACGTACGTCGTGGCGACCGCACCGAGACCAACCAGCAGCACGCCAAGCGTTCCCTCTGCGGGCGCAATCGAACGATCAATCACTTCTGCCACCAATCCTCAGTTTTGCGCCCAATTTGGCAAACGCCGGCGTCTTCCCCGGCACGGGGCTGGTTTGCTGTATCGAGGGAATGCGGGTCACCTTGTGCACATGGTGAATGCGCTGCACCAGCGTGATGAGTGCAGTCAGCGCCAACAGACTCACGATAGTCAACAGCAGCAGTCCATTCGGGCCCGCTCCAAAGAACATCGTCGGAACGCCAAGACCCAAGATGCGCTCCGCCCGTTGGGCGACACCCACCTTGCAGTCCAGACCGAGTCCTTCGGCGCGGGCTCTGGCGTACGAGACGATGAGCGACGACCCCAGCCCGACGATCGCGAGGGCGGTGGCCGGCACAACCCACGACTCCGGAACACCCCCGGTCATGAAGAACAACGCGATGCCGCCGAACAATGCGACTTCGCCCACGCGATCCAAGGTCGAGTCGTAGAACGCGCCGAACTTGCTCGGGCGACCGCTGCCGCGCGCCACCCTGCCATCCAGCATGTCAAATACCCCGCTCAACAGCAGGAGGAAGCCGCCCGTGCGGACGTACCCCACCCCGAACGCGACCGCAGACCCAACGAGGATCAACGTCCCGATGGTGGTCAGGATGTCCGGATGGACCCGGCCGGCGATAAGCCAGTCGATGACGGGCTGCAAAGCCCGCTCCACGCCGCGCTGCAGAGGTTTGGGTATGAGCGACATTCGCACCTGTGCTGAAACAGGCCTAACTATAATGGAGGCTTACGCCTACGGCAATCGCCCGGCCGCGGGGGGCAGGCCTGGACCGTGCCCAAAACCGGCAGCTCCTAGTCGTATAAGAGATATCCTCGACGCAGCCGGCGGAAGACCGCCAGAGCCGAATCCACGGCATCCCAGTTGGACGCCGAGTACCGCTCCCCGGACGCGAGGGCCAGTCGAAGCTCGTCGGCCCCGGCACGCGCGTCGAAATAGCCGGGGCTCCGGATCCGGAACGAGTCGGGGTGCACCCGTGCGATGATCTCCAGCAGCCTCACGGCCGTCCGAGTGGGGTCATACTGGCTCCGGTCTGCTACGCTCAGCCGAACGGCCGGGATCGTCGTATCCGGGTACTTCCCGTCGCCCGGCGCGCGCGGCGTCATCGACCCGGCCGCCAGTCGGACCCCGGGTTCCGCACCCAGTTCTCGGATGACAACTGCCGGATCCAACCACGGTGCTCCTATCCACTGGAAGGCAGAGGCCGTGCCCCGCCCAACCGAGAGGTTCGTCCCCTCAAACAGCACCAGCCCGGGGTAATGGGTGGCACTCTCAAGATTCGGCATGTTGGGCGACGGCCGTACCCAAGGCAGCCCGGTGTCGTCATACCACATGGCACGCCGCCAGCCTGCCGCGGGTATCACGACGAGCGTGGCGTCGAGGCCGAGTACGTCGTTGCCAAATGCGGCCAGCTCACCAAACGTCATTCCATGGCGCAATGGGACCGGCAGCATTCCGACGAACGATGCCAATGCCGTGTCCAGCATGGGACCCTGGACCTGCGTCCCGCCGATCGGGTTTGGCCGGTCCAGCACGAGCACGGAGAGGCCGCGGGCCGCAGCCGCGCGCATGGTAAGCAACGCCGTCGAGATGTAGGTGTAAGGCCGCGCTCCAATGTCCTGGAGATCAATCACCAGGGCGTCGAGTTCCGCGAGCATGTCGGCCGATGGGGCCCTTTGCGCCCCATAGAGGCTGTAAATGGGTAGACCAGTGGCAGAATCGAGATCGTGGGGCACATTGGGTTGATCGAGACGGCCCCGAAAGCCGTGTTCTGGACTGAAGATTGCAGTAAGTTCCACACCGGCACGGAGCAGCAGTTCGACGTCTCCGACCCCGGTCCGACCGATCCCCGTTTGGTTTGTGAGGAGTCCGACGCGACGCCCGGCGACGAGGTGCAACGAATCGTCCAGCAGGATCTCGATTCCGGGACGCACGACGGGGCCGGCTGAAGCGCCGCAGCCGACGAGAAGAAACGCATAACTCAACCATTTCAGGCCATGCGACATCGGACGCTCGTCTTCTGGTTAGTCACGTTTGCACATTTCGCCGCGGGGTGCACCCCCGCGCGGGGTGAGGCGCAGCAACTCCACCCGACGCCACGCGCCAACCAGCCCACCGCGGTGGTCCAGCTCCGAAGCAACATACAACTCGACTCGGTCATGGCGACACTCACGGTACGCCAACAAGTCGCTCAGCTGATCATGCCCTGGATGCTGGGAAATTATACGGCGTTCGGGAGCGAGGAATTCGAGATCGCGGCTCGGTGGGTGGATTCCCTCGAGCTCGGCGGGATCATCGTTTCGGTGGGGTCGCCGCTCGACGCAGCAGCGAAGCTGAACGCCCTGCAGGACCGAGCGCCGCTCCCGCTGCTCATCGCCGCCGATCTCGAGTGGGGCTCGGGCATGCGCCTCGTGGGTGGGACGCTCTTCCCCATGCCGATGGCGATTGGTGCCACCGGGAGTGAGCTCGATGCATACGAACTGGGCCGAATCACGGCACTCGAAGCGCGCGCCGCCGGCATTCACCTGACGTTCTCCCCCGTGGCGGATATCAATAACAATCCGTCCAATCCCATCATCAACACGCGGTCGTTTGGAGAGGATCCGGCCGCCGTGGCGCCGCTCATCCGCGCCTACATCCGGGGCGCGACCGAGCACGGCCTGATGACCACCGCAAAGCACTTCCCCGGGCACGGCGACACGGAAACCGACTCGCACATCGATCTTCCAGTCGTCTCGGCATGCTGGGACCGGCTCGATACGCTGGAACTCGAGCCCTTTAGGGCGGCCATCGGAGCGGGGGTAACGGCGGTCATGACCGCTCATCTCGCGCTGCCCTGCATCGACGGGGCCACGGAGCCGCCCCCTGCAACGTTTTCGCCAACCGTCATGTCCGGGATTCTGCGTGACTCGCTCGGGTTCGACGGCGTTGTGGTCACCGATGCCCTGACCATGGGCGCAATCGTCCAGAAGTACGGCCCCGGGGAGAGTGTCGTGCAAGCGTTTCTCGCGGGCAGTGATCTCCTCTTGATCCCGGCCGATCCGCGCGCCGCGGTGCAAGCCATGACGGAGGCGGTCGAGAGCGGCCGTATACCGGGCAGCCGGCTGGAGGAATCCGTGCGGAAGATGTTGCAGCTCAAACAGCGTGCAGGCGTGTTCACCCACCGCAAGGTCGTGCTCGACAGCATTCCTGCCGTGATCAACCAGCCTGCGTTTCAAGAGACCGCCAACGACATTGCGGCGCGGTCGCTGACGCTGATCCAGCGGGGCCCGATTGATGCGTTCAGACGGAATCGGAGCCGGACCGCCGTCATCTTGTACGCGGAAGAAACCAACCACGTCATTGGGAACACGTTTATTCGCGAGCTGCGAAACTACGGCGACACCGTCAACGCCTTCCGGTTGTACCCCGCGTCCGGGACCATGTCATACGACTCGGCGCGCGCCGTGATCCGCGACAACCCACGAGTGGCCTTTGCCACCAGCGTGCGCTTTATCGCGGGGCGAGGGCATATCCAACTTCCTGATCCCCTGGCCGCCCTCGTTCTCGAAACCGATCGAAGCAAGCCGACCGTCTTGTTGTCCTTCGGCAGCCCGTATCTGCTCGAACAGGTCTCCGGATTCTCCGGCGCGTTCCTGTTGGCCTGGAGCGACTTTCCCGCGACCGAGCGAGCCGCAGGACTCGCTCTTGCTGCGGGCGCACCAGTGACCGGGAAGCTGCCGATCACCCTGTCGCCGCAGTATCCACGCGGGTACGGCATCACGCTGTCCCGGCAATGAACTCCGCTCGTTCGTTTGTACTTGGGCTGACCCTGCTTGCGGCAGCGCCGTGTGCCGCCCAGTCGCGGAACGACGCAGACGTCCCGGCCCGTCCGGAAGTCGCGGCCGAACGATTTCGCGGCGCCACGGCGCTGCTCGAGGCAGGAGTAGCTGAGGGTGCGTTCCCCGGAGCGGTCGCGCTCGTTGGGTTGAAGGGAACAGTCATCTTCCATGCAGCTGTCGGGCATTATGGCGTTGATGATCCAACGCCCGTCACGCTCAACACGATCTACGATCTCGCTAGCCTCACGAAGGTCGTTGGGCTCACCACCGCCGCCATGCTGCTCTCGGCGGACGGTTCGCTGGATCTCGATGCGGCCGTCGCCACGCATCTACCGAGCTTTGTGGGCCCGGACAAGGCTCGAGTCACCCCACGTCATCTGTTGACGCATACGTCGGGGCTCGAGGCGTGGCGACCGCTTCATCTCGAAACGGCGACCCGGGCGGAAGCCCTCGATTCGATCATGGCCGCCCCACTCACCGCACCGCCTGGAGAACAGTATGTCTACTCGGACCTCGGGGCGATTACGCTTGGCCGGATCGTTGAAACGTTGAGCGATACGCCGCTCGACATCTTCCTGCGCGAACGCGTGTTCGCGCCCCTCGGGATGCAGTCGACCGGTTATCGGCCATCGCCGGACATGCGCGATCGGGTTGCCCCAACCGAACGCGACCCGTGGAGAGGCCGCGTGCTTCGGGGCGAAGTCCACGACGAAAACGCGGCGAGGCTGGACGGGGTCGCAGGGCACGCCGGCCTGTTCAGCACAGCGCCGGACCTCGCGCGGTTTGCTTTCTGGATGGTCGACGCCCATCACGGCCGGCTCGACGACCGCTCACCGGTCTACCTGCCGCCCACACTGGTTCGTGAGTTTACCAGGCGGCAGCCCGGTCCGGACACCTCCACGCGGGCGCTGGGATGGGACACGCCGGCGGCCGGCCGGAGTTCCGCGGGGACGCTCATGTCGCGCCAAAGCTTCGGCCATACGGGGTTCACCGGAACGAGCATGTGGATCGACCCCGAGGAAGAGCTCGTTGTCATTCTGCTGACCAACCGCGTGCATCCGACACGAGCGAATAACCGGATCCGGGCGTACCGGGGGTGGTTTGCCGATTCCGTGGTAACCGCACTCCGCACACCGTGACACACGACACAGCTTCGCACCACCCGCGAACCAACACTGGGTATGGTGACGCGCCGTGCGGTCGCGATTCGTTGACAC
>JBFHWR010000046.1:0-15683 GCA_041599395.1 Gemmatimonadales bacterium
CGCAGACCGGGACCCGGACCAGATCGATACGACGGTGCAGACGATGCGACTCGCAGGGCTCAGGGTGACGGTGATACCCGGGGAAGAATTGGTGCTCCCGGCACAGTCGGTCGTCAACGCGTTTTCCTTTGAACGCGGAGGGCTCGCGGTGCGCACCGGAGAATCCGAGTTGGAACTGCCCTACGATACCAGGTTCATTGCGGTCCACTGTCAGCCGCGTCGCGACACCGGCTCCGGTCGGGTGGCCTCAGATGGACTGACTGATGGTCTGGTTGCCCGGCGTGGCCACGCCTTCATGACCCGGGACAGCTTGGTGGGGTTTGGCGGGCTGGGGCGACGGTCGAGCAGTGCTGGACAATCCGCCGGTGACGAAAGGCAGCCCGCGTTTCTCGATCTCTACTTCGAGCGAGAGGGCCAGATCGTACGAATCACGGTGCATGAACAGCAGACGGACTTTGCCGGTTTGATGTCTCTCGCGTCTTCCGACTGCCGGAAAAACATCGGTACATTAGCGGGCGAACTCGAGAAACGATTCCCCAACGCAAGGGTCGATCGCCGCCTCGTAGACATGGTTCCGCGGACCCGGCCGATGGTGGGCAAGAAGACCCAGTACGATGCCGTACGTCGCGGGTATTCTTTTGCAACCGAGGCGCTGTCGCAGCTTTTGGCGGCAATTTCACCAGGACTGGAACACCTGAGCCAGTTCGAGTTTTCGTCACGATTGGCGTATCTGGCAACGCATTACGCGGCGGACGAATAGCATTCGCCACCGCGGTTTGAGCCATCAATCAGTTCGTCGTGGGAGCAGGAGCCGCGCCCTCTCGTGTCAACGTCCTAATGAGACGCTGTTTTTTTTCCCCCAGCGTCATCGCCGCATTGTCCCGATCCGCTTCGCTCTTGTAGACGCCGATCACGGCCGATCCGGACCCGGACAGACGAGCCACCCACGGACGCGTTTCGGCTATGCGTTCGAACAGCTCGCGGAGCCTCGGCTCCGCTCCGAACACGACGCTCTCGAAGTCATTGCCGCTCAGCCGGCCGATCCCACCCCAGGTGCCGAACGCATCCAAGTCCAGCACGACGCTCCCTCGCCGGGGTGCGTCCTTTCTGCTGTCGGCGAGCAGCGCATACGCACGGGCAGTTGAAATGCCGGAATCAGGCACGGCGAGGAGCACTGCGGATTTTTGCGGCGGACGCAGCCGGAACAGTCGGTCGCCCCGCCCCCATGCAAGCGCCAACGGGGCCCCTGCGGCAAAGAATGGCACATCGCTGCCAAGCCGCGCGGCAAACTGCAGGATTTCGTGGCGGGGCACGGCGTGGTCGGCGAGATGGTTCACGGCATGGAGCGCCGCCGCGCCGTCGCTCGACCCGCCACCCAACCCGGCCTGCACCGGAATGCTCTTCTCGAGATGGATGGCGACGCCAAAGCGATTGCCGGTTGCTTGCAGCACCATCTCGGCGGCACGATACGCGAGATTCTCTTCGGCCGGGCCCGTGTCCGCCCCCTCGACGGTCAACTGAATGCCGCGTGTGGTTCGCTCGAGCGTGAGCTGATCGTGCAGCTCGAGCAGTGCAAACAGCGTCTCGAGACTGTGATACCCTGATTCCTCTCGCGCCAGCACCCTGAGGAACAGGTTCACCTTGGCGTGTGCGGCGATGTGAACACGGTCAGGCACGTCCAGCCTCGGCTGGCGGAGCATCTGCTGAATCGCGATCCGGTTTGCCTCGCAAGTCGGCGAGATGCAGGTGTGCGCGCCCAAGTGACCAGAAGCCAAGCAATGTGATGGGCAAGAACCCGCCGAGATGAAACCCCACGGCGAGCGAAACCGATCGCTCCGCGGCGACCGCGTAGAGCGCGAGACTGGCGCGAATTGCTGCTTCGAACGGACCGAAGAAACCGGGTGTGGAAGGAATGGCGACGCCGAAGGCCACGATCGCCATGACAAGGAACGCTGCGGACCACGGTGCGTCGATCCCGAACGCGACAAAGGCCATCCAAAACGCCGCAACGTTCGTGAGCCATACCATCACCGACCAAAACGCGACCGCCGCAACCCGTTGCGGACTCCGCAAGGCGTCGAGTCCCAACACCAGTCCTTCGACAGCCTGGACGAGCCGTCTCGCCCACGCGTCGGGGAGGATTCGCGTCGAGATTGTCCGCGTAAGTGTGAGCCACGGGGCGGGCCGGAAGACGACCGCGATCGCGACGAGTAGTCCCAACGTGAACACGGCGCCGGTAGCGCGGAGGATCTGACCCAGCGTGACGCTACCAACGGTCGTGCTGGCGGCAAACTCGCCGGCCCACATGGCGACGGCGAGCACTCCCACGAGGGTGAGGCCGTCGAGCACGCGTTCCACAGCGATCGAACCAAATGCCGCCGTGAACCGAACTCCGGTGAGTGACTGCGCGGCGTACGCCCGGGCAAACTCTCCTACACGGGCTGGCAACACGTTGTTTGCCATGAACCCAATCGCCGTCGCGTGCCAGAGGGGGATGAACGGCAGTGGGCTCCCCTCGAGCCGGAGTAGATACCGCCAGCGAATCGTGCGGAGGGGAAAGCTCGCCGTGGCCAACCCAATAGCGGCCAGGAACGGGAGGATGCGGACCTCGCGAATGTGGGCCCAGACTTCGGCCAACCGAACGTCATGCAGGGTCCACCAGAGGAGTGCGGCCGAGATGACGAGCCCGATCACGCCGGGCCATCTCAGCCGGCGGGATCTACGGCTTGTCGTCAAGTCCGAGCTGGACGAGATCGAAGACTTCCTCGACGAGTTCGGCGAGTCGTGAGCGATCGCCGCGTGGGTCGGCGAGGGTGGAGAGGATCTCATGACGCAGACTCATCGCCCGGTCCACCGCGTCCTGGCCGCCGTAACAGAGTTCACCGATCGGGAGAATCTCGTCCGCGGTGTCCGAGGTGGCCTCCTCCGGCGCTGCAAGTGCTGGCGGCCCCGAAGAGGCGTCGGCGAGGCCGTGCTCGGGTGCCGCTGCCGCCAGCGCGTCGTCCCGGTACTGCTCGTAGGAAGCCCAGCTTGCCGCGAGATCGGCGAGCATCTCGTCGACGTGAACCGGCTCGGCCGTCTCCGGGGCGTCCAGCTCTGGCGAGTCCCTCGGTGTCGCGGCCAACGTCCGCAACTCGGCGGCAATGTCGAAGAGTCGAATGGCGCGCTGTTGGTCGCTCGCGTTGGAGCACAACGTCGACCCGGCCTCGCGTAGCAGCCGTACGAGCGCATCCTCGTGCTCGCCTGCCAGCTCCACCCCCGCGCCGGTCCCTTTTGCAATCGCATCCCGACCTGCGTCTGCGAAGTCAGACAGCGCAATTTGCATGGGGCCGTGGGTTACGCCGGAGAACCCGTGGAGTGATTGCGTCAGCGCCTGTGCTCGCAACGCCCGTTGCGTGTCCGATCGCGCCTGTTCGAGTTCGTCGGCCGCCAATTGAAGCCGCTCGCCCATTGAAATCAACTCGAGGTCCGCGAGGTCGTCGTGCATCGGCGCCATCGAGGCGGGTTCATCCGTGGGCTCGGGCTCGTCGTCGTACAGCAGCGATTCGATCGGCACGATATCGGCCTCGGCTGCGAGATACGATTTGAGCGTGCTGGTGAAGGTCCGCACCTCGGTGGTCTCGGGGTCGGCGGAACCGTTGCCGGCGAGGTCATTCGTGGCCTTGGCGAGCGCCACGCCCGCAGCGCGCAGCACGGAGCCGGCAGCGGGCGGCACTGTGGCATCGGAATCGACCCCAATCACTTGCTCGATGCCCTCCAGCAGTTCCGCCATGGGCGGTACGTCACGCAGCGACGCTAGGCCGTTGAGGGAACGCACCAGACGCCGGGCGTCTTGTAGTGGCTCCGCGGCGGACGCGCGCTCTTCCATCGCCTGAGCCGTAGCCTCGAGCGCCCCGGCCAATGCCGAACCTTGCCCCGCCACGAAGGCGATGAATCCGACGTCGTGGCCATGGCGCGACGGTTCCGAGGGAAGCGAGGGCTGGCCCGTCACGGCATCCAGTTCCGCGACAATGGCTTCCGTCATCGCACTCTCCGCCGTCGACCACGTGCCCAGCTTTGCGACGAGACGGGCGATATCGTCCACGGTCCGCCGGGCGAGCCCCCGGATCTGATGATTCCATGGGAGCCGGCCGAGCTTCGCGGCGAGCGCGAGGTGTTCGAGCGCCGCCGCCGCTCTCCCAATCGCCTCTTGGTTGGCCATCATCGAGGAGCCTCGCAGCGAGCGGCAGAGCAGGGCGAACTGTTCCATCGCCGAGGGCTCGGCGTTGGATGCCAGGAGGCGAAGCCGATCGAGATACTCACCCGCTTCCACCGCAAAGAATTCAGGTGATTCCATGCGTCGGTCACGAGGTGGGGGGGCCGGTGGAGGTGCGTGTGAGAAGCTCATTTGGGAGAGCCAAGGTACGGCGACGGGAGAGCGCGGTCAACGCGCCGCATCGATCAGCTCCCGCATCTCGCGCACGGCGGTCTCCATTCCAACCATCACACTGCGGCTCACGATGCTGTGCCCGATGTTCAGCTCCTCGATCTCCGCGATTGCGGCAACCGGGTGCACGTTGGCGTACGTCAGCCCGTGACCGGCGTGGACGGCGATCCCTCTGGACCGCCCGTGTTGTGCGGCGCGCTTCAGCTGACCGAGTGCCCCGTCGGAATTGCGCCAGGTATGGGCATAGTCACCCGTGTGCAGTTCAATGGCCGGAACGCCGAGGTCGGCGGCGCGGTCGATCGTATCCTCATTCGGATCGATGAAGAGGCTGACACGAATCCCCCTGGCGCTCAAGCGCTCGATGGTGTTGCGGATCCGGGCCGACGCGCGATCCGAGCGGAGATCGAGCCCACCTTCCGTCGTGATCTCCTCCCGTTTTTCCGGGACGATCGTCACCTGGTGCGGGTTGATATCCAGCGCGATGTCCACGATCTCGTCAACCGTGGCCAGTTCGAGGTTCAACACGGTGTGGATCGCGGCGGCGATTGCACGGACGTCGCTATCCTGGATGTGGCGACGGTCTTCACGCAGGTGAACGGTGATGCCATCGGCGCCGGCGCGCTCGCAAAGCAGCGCAGCGTCTCGGGGCTGCGGTTCGTCCGTGCGTCGTGCCTGCCGAACCGTCGCGACGTGGTCGACGTTGATGTAGAGCCTCATAATAGAGTCTTGCCTCGCCTGCTAAGTATATTAGGTTCGACTCGCATGATGACTCGTCGGAAATCCCTCACTGGGCGCTCGAGCGTAGTTGGCCGGGCGCTTTTGCTCGCAGTGGCGGCAGGATGCGGCGGCTCGGGGGGGAGCATGGCCCCGGCGTCGCCGGAGGCGGCGGTGGAAGGCTTTCTAAGCGCGGTGAGAGCCAACAGTTTGCTCGCCATGGGAGAATTGTGGGGCACGTCGAGCGGGCCCATGGCAGATCGGATGGATCGAGAAGAGCTGGAGAAACGGCTCACGGTCATGCGGATCTTTCTCGAGCATGAAGCGTTTGAGATCGTCCCGGAGGGGCTTACGCCGCGATCGGCCCGAGCGTCCAATGCCAGGGCGATCCATGCACGGTTGACTCGCAGAGGATGCCGGCCGGTCGTTCCGTTCACCGTGGTTCCGTATCGGGAGGGCTGGCTGATATCGGATATCGACCTTAGCGCCGCAGGAAACCCGGCGCGGCCCTGCGGACCCGTGTCTGGGACTCCCCGCTGAGTCTCACTCCGTCAGCTCGATAAGGACTCCGGACGTAGATTTGGGATGCAGAAACACGATCCGCCGCCCTCCCACGCCAAGCCGGGGTGATTCGTCGATTGGCTCGTAGCCATGGCGGCGGCACTGCTCCAACGCGTCGTCCAAATCGGACACGCGATAACAGATGTGGTGGATGCCGGCCCCGCGTTTCGCCATGAACTTGCCGACGGGCGTGTCAGGAGCAAGGGGCTCGAGGAGTTCGACGTCCACGTCGCCGAGCGGCACGGAAACAATTCTGGCCCCATCGGCTGTTTCAGGTTCGGAAGGTTCGAGCCCGAGGATGTCGCGATAGAAGGCGAGGGCCTCCCGAGCATTGGCGACGGCCACACCGATGTGGGCGACGCGAGCGGCGGATTCGTTCACGGATCCTCGCCAAGTTTCAAGTGGCGTTTTCGTCCCGCTTTTCGGGGCTGTAGGGCGCAACATAACGAGAGGGAGTACGACATGGCAGGGACGGATACCTTGGTTGAGTTGACCGACGACAGCTTTGCGAGCGAGGTGGTACAACATAAGGGCCTCGTGATGGTTGATTTCTGGGCCTCATGGTGCGGCCCGTGCCAGATCATCGCGCCCGTGGTGGCGCAGTTGGCGGAGGAATACGAGGGTCGCGTGAAGGTGGGGAAGCTCGATGTGGACGCGAATCAAAAGACGTCGATGGAATTCGCCGTGCGTTCCATTCCGAGCATCTTGTTCTTCAAGGATGGTTCGCATGTGGACACGGTGGTTGGTGCCGTCCCCAAGCCTTATCTGGTCGAGAAACTCGAGCAGCACTTGGGGTAACTCCATGAGGGTTGGCGCCGCCATGATGGCGGGTCGGGCGCGGGGTCGGTTGGCTCCGCGCCCGTTGTTTCCGTGAGCCTCGGGACGCTCTACGTCGTCGCCACCCCCTTGGGGAACCTCGGTGACCTCTCCGACCGCGCGAAGCAGGTGCTGCGCGACGCCGACATCGTCGCCGCCGAAGACACGCGCCGTGCGAGGATCTTGCTCAAGCATGCCGCCGCGAAACCCCGTGTGGTCAGCTTCCACACGCACTCCCCAGCAAACCGAATCGACGCGCTGCTGGACGCGCTCGTGAGCGGGAAGACGGTTGCCTTGCTGACTGATGCCGGCACGCCAACCATCAGCGACCCGGGCAGCGACCTGGTGGCTCGCGCCCACGAGCATAACGCCAGGGTGCTTGCCGTCCCGGGTCCGTCGGCCGTGGCCGCCGCGCTCAGCGTATCCGGCTTCCCGGCAGACCGGTACCTTTTTTTGGGCTTTTTGCCTCGGAAGGGGAAAGAACGCGGACGCCTCTTGACCCACGTCACTGCCTCCAAGTGGACGACAGCGATCTTTGAGTCACCCCACCGATTGGTGGCACTGCTCGAAGATCTGGCGGACCACTGTGGGGCCGGCCGGGCGGCGGCGGTCGCCCGCGAGCTGACAAAAGTGCACGAGGAGGTCAAGTCGGGAACTCTCAACGAGTTAGCGGGTTACTACCGGGAGCATCCCCCCCGCGGTGAGGTCACTGTTCTCGTAAGCGCCGATCCAACCGAGTCCGAGGTGGATCGGTCCTCCGCGCCGGAGCGGGCTCGCGCTTGGCTGGAGCGAGGCCTGAGTCGGCGGGACGCGGCCGATCGGGTTGCGGAAGAGTTTCAGATGAGCCGGCGGGAGGCATACCGGATCGTGAACGAACTATGAGGCTCATGCCTGCCCGTGCCGCCGGCGCAATCGCGATTGCGTCGGTCGTCTTTCTCGGGGCATCACCATCCCGCCCGGCACCCGAATTGACGGTGGGCAGGCTGCAATACGACGGGGGCGGAGACTGGTACGCCAACCCCTCGAGCCTGCCCAATCTGTTGCGGGCGGTTCGCGCTCGAACCGTCTTGCGGGTGGCGGACCGAGAACAGGTCGTACGGCTCACCAGTCCGGACATTTGGGAAATCCCGTTCCTGCACATGACCGGTCACGGCAACGTCCGGTTCTCGGACGAGGAGATACGGATTCTCCGACGCTATTTGGAGAACGGTGGCTTCCTGCATGCCGACGACAACTACGGCATGGATGAGTCGTTTCGCCGCGAGATTGCGCGCGTGTTCCCCAACCAACCGCTCGGGGAAGTGCCACTCGATCATCCGATCTATCACGTGGTGTACGATTTTCCGCAGGGATTGCCGAAGGTGCACGAACATGATGGTGAGCCGGCGCAAGCTTTTGGTATCAACGTCGGGGGGCGTTTGGCGGTATTCTATTCATACCAGTCCGATCTCGGAGATGGGTGGGAGGACCCGGACGTGCACGACGACCCCGCCCCGGTCCGTGAGGCCGCGCTTCAGATGGGAGTGAACTTGTTCGTGTATGCGGTGACGGTGAACCGATGACGGAAACTCGGCGCTGGCTCGAACTCAGGCGACGGGAACTGGCGCGCAAGGATCTTGGCGCTGGGCTCCTATTCACCCTGGGGCTCGCGCTGAGCGCACTTGGCGTGGGTGTACTCTTGGGCATTCTGGGCCTCTACCGCGTACTCCCGCCGGCGGTGCTGCTAGGCTGGACAGGAGTGATTGCGGCGTTGGTGTGGGGCGCGCGGTCGTATCGGCGGCGCAAGCGGACAACTCAGGCCACGGCACTCGCGCGCGAGGTGGAGCTGGGGGGTGGGCTCCGGACTGGGTCGATTCGAGGCCTGGCCGAGTGGGACGGCAGTTCGTCGCTCGCCGGTCTTGCAGACAATCGCGCATCGGGCTGGCTCGATCAGTATGGCTCCGTTGCGCTCGCTTCGGTGCGCGCGCGATCAGACCGGCGTTTGAAGACCGGTGGCGCGACACTCCTCGCGGGTGCGGCAGTGTTCGTGGTGTCGGGAATGTTTGGGACAGCGGGAAGCCAGTTCTGGCATCCGTTCTCGACGGCGCTGGGAACGCGGGGGCCGGTCCAGTTGACTGTGAATCGCACCGAGGTCCGGCGGGGTGATTCGGTTCAAGTCACCGTGATGTCGCGGGGCAGGAACACGGCATTGCTCTGGGTGCGGGCACCGGGAGAACCGTGGCAATCGCAACTCCTGCCGCTCGACTCGGCCGGCCAGTCGGCCACCGTCGTCGGACCCCTGGACAGCGATCGGTTCTTCCGTGCGACGGCTGGCAACCGTTCATCCGACACCGTGCACGTGCGGGTGCAGTTGCCAGCCTTTCTCACCAATCTCCAGTTGCTGGCTCGCTACCCCAGATATCTCGAGCGCGCGGACGAGCCCCTGTCCGCGGGTCCTGACACCGTGTTGTTGCCGGTCGGCACGGTGGTCGCTGTTCGCGGGCGCGCCACGGTGGAAGTCGGCGAGGCCTCGTGGCGGGCGGGTGATCGGACGGTGACACTCGATGCGGATGGAGCGGAGTTTGCCGGCCGGCTGCGCGTGACGCGAAACGGTCATTGGACGCTCGATGTTCGCCGATCCGACGGTACGATGCTGGATGAGGACCCGCCTGAACTCAACATCGTCGCGATCCCAGACAGCTCGCCGACCGTGATGATTCCAGTTCCGGGGGCGGATACGACGGCGCCTATCACGCTGCGGCAACCGCTCGTGATCGACGTGCGAGACGATCATGGACTAACCAACGTCGAGTTGATCAGCTGGCGGGTCAACCGGTTTGGCGCGGCGGGCGAGCCATTGGCCGAGCCGCTCCCGCTTCCCGCGGGCAAGACCGATCGTGCCGTCCTGCAGTGGATCCTCGACTTGAACGATCGGGGGTTTCTCCCCGGAGACACCGCGTACTTCAAGGCGCGTGCGGCGGACGATGCGCCAACGGCGCAGGTGGGAGAGAGCCCGCTGTTCCGGTTGCGTTTGCCGTCGATGGCGGAACTGCGAAACGCAGTGCGGGCCAACACGGATGCGCTTGGCCAGAGTGCGGACTCGCTGCTGGAAGCGCAGCGCACGCTGGCGCAGGACCTGGAAGATCTGTCGGCCGAGCGGGAGCGTGAGGATCCGGAATCTCGAGCCCGTGTCACGCCGTCATCCGAGGAGCTGCCGTTCAATTCCGTCGAGCGAGCGCGTGAACTGTCGGAGCGGCAGCAGGACGCGATCGCGCGTGCCCAGACGCTGCAGCGCGAACTGCGTGAGCTGGCGGAGGACGCGTGGTCGGCGGGTCTCACCGATCCCGAGTTCCAGCGTCAGATGCTGGAGTTGCAGGAGCTGATGGATCGCGCCGTGAGTGACGAGCTCGAGGAACGGTTGCGACAGCTGCGAAACGCCATCGAGAAACTGGACGCAGAGGCGGTGAGGGAAGCGCTCAAACAGCTCGCCGAGGCTGCTGAGCAGCTCCGCGAGGAATTGGAGCAGGGCCGCGATCTGTTTGAACGGGCGGCGGTCGAGGGAGAGCTGACGACGCTCGCGGAAGACGCTGAGGACCTGGCAGACCAGCAGCGGGAATGGAATCAGCGGGCGGAACAGGGCCTCGACAGCGCGCTTGCGCAAACCGAACAGGAGTTGGCCGCGCGAGCCGAGGCCCTGGCCGAACAACTCGAGCAGCTTGGCGAGGACGTGCAACGGATGGGAGAGACGCCTGCTCAGACGGAGGCGTCGGCTGCGCGAGCGGATCAAGCATCACAGCAGATGCGTCAAGCGGCGGCACAAGCACAGCGCGGTGAGCAGCAGGGAGCGCAGCAATCGGGGCAGCAGGCCAGTCAATCACTCGACCCGCTTGCCGATGAGCTGCGCGAGCAACGCGATCAACTGCGGGAGCAGTGGCGGGAGGAGGTGCTGGAACAGTTGGATCGTGCGCTGGTTGATGTCGCGTCACTCGCAAAGCAAGAACAAGGCATTGCCGAGCGGCTCAACAACGGCGAAAGCGGCGCGGATGTTCGGGGGGCGCAGGCGGCCACGCGCGCCGGTGTCGATCAAGTCATCGAGCGGTTGCAGGACGCCGCCGGGAAGAACGCGCAGGTGTCGCCGCAACTCGGAAACGCGCTGGGTTATTCCAAGCTCCGCATGACGCAGGCGCTGGAGCAGTTGCAGCGCGCGAACCCCAACCCACGGCAGGCGGGCGAAATGGCTGCGGAAGCGCTCGACGGCCTGAACGCCGTTGCGCACCAGCTGCTGCGCAGCCGGGCGGACGTGTCCGAGGCCCAATCCGGCTCGGGTCTGGCCGAAGCACTCGAACAGCTTGCGCAGATGGCGGAACAGCAGGGCGCGCTCAACAGCGAAACGAATGGGATGTTGCCCATGATGTCGGTCGGTGGACAACAGCTCTTGCAACAACTGCAACAACTCGCAGACCGCCAGCGTTCGCTTTCCGACGAGTTGGACAGACTGTCCGCAGAGGGTGATGTGAGTGGAACGGAGGATCTCGCTGACGAGGCACGAGACGTTGCACGTGAGCTCGAGGCTGGGCGACTCGACCGGCAGACGATCGAGCGGCAGGAACGGTTGTTTCGGCGTTTACTCGACGCCGGGAGGAGCCTGCGAAGCGAGGAAGACGATGAACGCAAGGAACGCGTCAGTGAAACGGCAGATCCACTCAACGTCCGGCTTCCGTCCGGCGACCTTGCGCCAGCGGGCCAACCGCGGTTCCGCTACCCAACGTGGAACGAGCTGCGGTCGCTCACGCCAGACGAGCGGCGGCTCGTCCTCGACTACTTTCGCCGGCTGAATGAAGGGCGCCGCTAGCGTACTGCTGCTGGTCGGGCTGCTGGGGAGCGCGCTCCACACGGCCGACGCCCAGTCACGCGCGCCGCTCAGTGAAGCGCTGCAATACGAACGTCGTGGCGACATTGACAAGGCCGTTTCGGTTTATCGGAGCGTGCTCCGCGACGATCGCACGAACGCGGCCGCCATCCTCGGGCTCGAGCGCGTGTACCAGTCCATCAACTCGCTCGATTCCCTCCTTCCGGTGCTCGACTCGGCGCTCGACGCTGATCCACGGAGCCGGTTCGTACGCGAAGTGCAGTTACGCGTGTATTCGACATTGGGACGTTCGGAGCACGTGGGTGCAACGGCGGCAGCGTGGATCGAACTCGTGCCCGCGAGTCCCGACCCGTTTCGCCAATGGGCATTTGTCATCGCGCAAAGCGGCGACCTCGACCAGGCCATGAGCATCTTGGTTGCGGGGCGAGACCGGTTGGGTGGGACCGCGCTCGCGCCGGAGATGGCGCGGCTGCACATGGCGATCGGTGACTGGCCCAGTGCCGCGCGTGAGTGGCGCACCGCATCCGTTTCAAACCCCGGCAACGCCCCAGCTGCCATCTCGGGCCTGAATCAAGCTCCGCCAACGGAGCGAGACGCCGTCTTGCGGCAACTGCGAATGCCAGAGCCGGAACCGGAAGTGAAACGAATTGCGGCCGAGCTGCTGGTGTCGTGGGGAAGGGCGGAGGAGGGTTGGACCCTTCTCGAAAGCGCGCTGCCGCGGAACCCACGCACGGCGGCGGCCGTGGTGCGGGCGTTTGCCGAGCGCGCGCGTCGCCAGCAGACCCGGGAAAGCGCACGCGCGCGCGGTAAGGCACTCGCGCGACTTGCCGAACTCACGACGGGTGACGAGTCGAAGCAGGCGCGGCTCGATGCAGCCCAGGCGTTTGCGGATGCCGGCGAGCTGAGTGCGGCGCGTCGGTTGCTCGATCGTGTGCAGCTGGCAACCGGGTCGCGGACGAGTGACGCCGCATCGGCGATGGCCACGGTGATCCGGATCAGTGCGGAGTCGGGCCGTCTTGACGAAGCCGAGCGGCGTTTCCGCGAGTGGGAGAGCCGGTTGGGCGCAGACGACGCGCGGAAGCTGCGTGAGGCCATCTCGTGGGGTTGGGTGATGCAGAACCAACTGGACCGCGCGGAGGCTCTCTTGGCGGGCGACTCCACCGTCAACTCGCTGGCAGTGCTGGGCTGGATTGCCACGTATCGGGGAGATCTTCGCGGTGCGATCGAACGGTTTCGGGCGGCTGGCCCGTACGCGCAATCGCGCGAGGAGGCAACGCGCCGCACGACCGTGTTGGCCCTCATCCAGCGCGTCGAGCCTGACACCGTGCCGGCGCTTGGCATGGCGCTGCTCCGATTGGCGCAGGGAGATACGACGAGCGCCATCGGAGGGTTAGAGCGCGTCGCCGTGGACATTCCCGTGCGGGGCGGGCGGGCCGACGTGCTTGCGCTGGCCGGCGATCTGGCGGTGGCGCAGGGTTCCTTCGAGCGGAGCGAGACGCTGCTGTTGGCGTCCCTGGCGGCCGAAGCGGAAGGGCCGGCCGCGCCAGGCGCCGAGTATGCCTTGGCCGTGGCGTACGTTGCGCTGGGTCGGCATGAAGACGCCGCGCGAACGCTCGAACACCTGATTTTGACGTTCACCAACAGCGCGTTGCTCCCCCAGGCGCGGCGGCTCCTCGACCAGGTGCGCGGCGTCATTCCACAGTCGAGATCTGATGAAACGGCGTGAGTTCCTCCACGCCCTCGGCCCGCTGGTGGGTGGGCTCCCGCTGGCGGCGCACGCCGCGCGCGACGTATGGGTCAGTGGCGCGGACGCGACGGATCGCACGCGTCGCGCACTCGACGCGGATAGCCTGCTCATCCCGATGGATGACGTGCAGCGCAATCACCTCAAGGCGTACGGGGTCACCTTTCGCACCCTGAAGCGCGGCGGATCGGCTGAATGGCTGCTCAATTACCGGGATGGCAGCTTTCTCCTTCCGGATACCGCAGGCACTCGGAGGGACGCATCGCTCGTTGGTGTTCAACTGGAGCCCATTTCGGGTGGCGACGTCATTGCCATCCGCGGCGAAATCCAAGGTAGCAACATGGACGCCGTCCCACTCGAGAAGGCGCCCAAGGTGGCGGTGTACGCACCGCCGAACGCCGCGCCGTGGGACGATGCGGTGACGATGGCTCTGGAGTACGCAGGAATCGAATACGACAAGGTATGGGATCCGGAAGTGATCGCCGGCAAGCTCGGTGACTACGAATGGCTCCACCTGCACCACGAAGATTTCACCGGGCAGTTTTCCAAGTTCTTCCTCTCGTACAGCGGTTCCCCGTGGCTCGTCGAGATGGTTCGACTGAACGCGGCGACGGCTCGACAACTCGGATACGATTCCGTGGCGACGCTCAAGAAAGGTGTTGCGCGCGCCATTCGGGCGTTCGTGGAGGATGGAGGCTTCCTGTTTGCGATGTGTACCGCCACCGAGACGCTGGAGATCGGTCTGGCAGCGGACGGCGTGGACGTCGCGGCACAGTACAGTGACGGCACGCCAATGGACCCGGATGCTTCTCGGCGGCTGCAATGGGATCGAACCTTCGCGTTTGAGAACGTTCAACTCGAGCAATCCGCGGCGATCGCATCGTTCTCCGACATCGACGGACACCAAGTCAACAACCCGGCGCTGCGCCAGCCGCTTGGCGCGTTCAAACTGTTTGACTTCAGCGCGAAGATCGATCCGGTGCCGACGATGTTGGTCCAGTGTCACCGCCAGGTCATCCCGGATTTTTATGGGCTCACGACATCGTTCACCCGGAACAGACTGAAGCCCGGTGTGACGGTGCTGGCCGACGAGAGCGGCGCGCCCTGGGTCAAGTACATTCATGGTGAATACGGACAGGGTACGTGGACGTTCTTGGGTGGGCACGACCCCGAGGATCCGCAACATCAGATTGGCGATCCCCCGACCGATCTGTCGCTCCATCCCGCCTCGCCCGGGTATCGGCTCATCCTCAACAACGTGTTGTTTCCGGCCGCAAAGAAGCGCGAGCTCAAGACGTGACAACCCTCTCGGAAGAAGCGCGCGCCCGGCTGGCGACGGAGGTCGCGCGGGCCGGCGGGCGCGAAGTTTCGTTTGTCGGTGAAGTGAATGACCAGCGTGTCGTCGTGGCCGTGCGACCGGTCGCACGCGGCACCGCTGAAGCCGTGCTCGCGCTCCCCGGTGTGGCGGCCCGCGGTGAGATCGCCCTGCACAACCATCCGTCCGGTGTGCTCGAGCCGTCGCAGGCCGACCTGAACGTCGCGGCACGCCTGTACGAGGCGGGAATCGGCTTCGCCATCATCAATAACGATGCCTCGTCCATGTATGTCGTGGTCGAGGTCCCCGAGCGACGGGTCAACACGCTCATCGATCCGCTCGAGATGAGCGATCTCCTGGGGCCGGGTGGGCCGGTCTCGCGCGTCGTGCACCGGTTTGAAGACCGACGGTGCCAGCGCGACATGACCGCGTTTGTCGCGGATACCTACAACGAAGGTGGCGTGTCATTGCTCGAGGCCGGAACCGGCGTGGGCAAATCGTTCGCCTATCTGTTGCCCGCCATTCACTGGGCGCGGGCAAACGGCGAACGCACCGTCGTGTCGACAAATACCATCAATCTGCAAGAGCAGCTCGTAGGGAAAGATCTCCCCCTGCTTGCCAAAACCGCTGACGACAACAACCGCCCGACGTATGCTCTTCTCAAAGGGTGGTCCAACTACCTCTGCCTCTCGCGCCTCGCCGTTGCGCGGGCGGGTCAAACATCGCTGCTCGAGCCGGAGCGGCAGCGAGAGTTTGATGCGCTCGCTAATTGGGCGGAGCGAACTTCCGACGGGTCGCTCGCCGATCTCACGGAGATTCCCTCGTCTGAGGTGTGGGACGAAGTCAAAGCCGAATCCGATCTCTGCAATCGCCTGGAGTGCCCGCACTTCGAGCAATGTTTCCTGTTCCGAGCACGCCAGCAGGCAGCGGAGGCTGATGTCGTGGTGGTGAACCACCATCTCCTCGCTGCGGATCTCACGGTGCGGCGCGCCCAGGGAAACTGGCAGGATGCGGCGGTGCTTCCTCCCTATCGTCGGCTGGTGATCGACGAGGCGCACCACCTGGAGGATACCGCCGCGCAGCACTTAGGCGCGCAGGCAACGTCACGTGGTCTCGTGCGACTGCTCGCGCGACTGGAGCGAAACGGTCGCGGCTTGATCCCGACGCTGTTGAGTGAACTCGGCGCTCGGGACGATCAGATGAGCCACGCATCGGCGCAGCTCTTGCGCACGGAGCTGTTGCGGTCCGTGGACGAGGC
>JBFHWR010000047.1:0-15464 GCA_041599395.1 Gemmatimonadales bacterium
CTCCTGGCGGCGCGTCGCAGTAAGCAGTCGGTGGAGATGGAGGACTTCGAAGACGCGAAGGACAAGGTCATGCTTGGCGTCGAGCGAAAGAGCCTGGTCCTTACCGACGAAGAGCGGAAACTCACGGCGTATCACGAAGCCGGACACGCGCTCGTCAGCGTGCGGGTGCCGGGTCTCGATCCGGTTCACAAGGTGAGCATCGTCCCGCGCGGGCGCGCGCTGGGGATCACGTTTTCCTTGCCTGAGTCCGACCGGCACAATTACACCAAGGAATACATCCTGGGCCGCCTCGCCATGGCGTACGGCGGGCGGGTGGCGGAGGAGCTCATTTTCGGTCCCGACAAAGTCACGACCGGGGCGGCTCAGGACATCGAGCAGGCTACGGAAATGGCCCGCCGCATGGTCACACAGTTTGGCATGAGCGAAGCTATCGGGCCCGTGGCAGTCGGCGACCGAGAGCACCAGATCTTTCTGGGGCGGGAAATCTCGCAGCACCGCGAGACGTCGGACCGGACCGCTGAGCTGGTGGACAAGGAAGTGAAGCGCATTCTCGAGGAAGCGTATCAGCGCGCTCGCTCCATCGTCGCGACCGACATGGAAACGTTGCACAAGATGGCGCAGGCTCTGCTGGACCGCGAGACGATTGATCGCGACGAAGTCCAGCTCTTGGCGGAAGGAAAGGACTTGCCGCCGTTCGTTCCACAGCCGGCGGTGGTGAGTCCGCCTCCCCGGGTACCCGACGAGAAGGTCCGCGAGTCTACCGAGCGCGGCCCGGTGCTCGGAACACCGGGGGCCGAGCCCGCCGGCGCGTGACCCTTACTCCCCTCGCCTCGCGCAACCCGGAAGCGGTTCGGGAAGCGCTGGTGCGGCGGGGCCTGGACGTATCGCGAGCGGCAGCCGCTGCGCAGGGGCTCCACCCGGTCGTTCTCATCCTCGATTCCCTCGGGAGCGATGCACGCGAAGCGTTGGTGACCTCCGCTGAACGCCAGGGCGTCGAATGCCTGACCGGTGACGGTTGGGCTCTGCTCGCCGGATCGACCGCGCGCCTCGCCGGGCTGGTCCGCCCCGGTTTCGCGACGATTCCCGACGACATTGCCCAGGACCTCGGCGCCTTTCTCGAGCACGCCGCTGGACCTCCGGATCGATGGCCGATGGCGCGGGGTGTGTTGCAGCTCGATCAACCACTCGTCGTAGGGATACTCAACGTCACCCCGGACTCGTTTAGTGACGGGGGGCGGTTTCTCGATCCTCGCGCTGCTCTTTGTCGCGCCCAAGAAATGATCGACGAGGGCGCTCACATGCTCGACCTCGGCGCCGAGTCGACCCGACCCGGTCGTCCCGAGCCCGTGCCAGCCACGGAAGAGTGGCGCCGGCTCGAGCCCGTGTTGGACGGGATTGCCGTGCGGTTCCCCGAGGTCCCGTTGAGCGTCGATACCGTCAAAGCCGGGACGGCGCAACGTGCCCTCGAGCACGGGGCCTGGGCCATCAACGATGTGTCCGCGCTCCGGTTCGACCCTGAGATTGCCCACGTCTGCGCTGCCAACGGTGCCGGCCTGATCCTCATGCATTCGCGCGGGACGTTCTCCGAAATGGCGACGTACGATCATGCGCACTACGACGACGTGGCCGCCGAAACCGCTGGCGAGTTGGAAAAGGCGGTCGCGCGCGCCCATGAAGCCGGCGTGCGCCCCGAATCGATCGTTCTCGACCCGGGGCTCGGATTCGCAAAGACACCCGATCAGAATTTCGAAGTGTTGCACCGCCTGCCGGCCCTGACCGCATTGGGCCACCCCGTCATGGTTGGCCCGTCGCGTAAGCGGTTCTTGCGAAAACCGGACGAGCAGAGCCCCGAGGGACGCGATGACGCCACCGCCTCGGTCTGCGTGGCCGCATACATGCTGGGCGCCCATCTGTTCCGGGTCCACGCGGTGAGCAAAACCCGGAACGCCCTCGATGTCGCCCGTTCAGTGAGGGCATCCTGATGCCGCTGGAGTACCTGCGATTCCTGGTTCCCGGTTTCCGGGACGTCATCGAGATCCTGCTCGTTGCGTATGTGATCTACCGGTTGCTGCTGTTTCTTGCCGGCACGCGAGCGCTGCAGATCCTTCTCGGGCTCTTGGTGCTCGGCCTCACCTACTTCGCGGCATTGCTCCTCAAGTTCAACATGATCACGACATTGCTCGGGCTGGTGTTCACGTACGGGGTGTTTGCCGCCATCGTCGTGTTCCAACCCGAGTTGCGTCATGCGCTCGCGCGACTGGGCCGCACACGGTCCTTCATGCTCTTGCGTTCGACGAGCCAGCGCGCCGTGGCGGACGAAGTAGCGGAAGCGGTCGAGCGACTCTCCCGCGCAGGTACCGGCGCGATCATCGCGGTCGAGGGCGAGGTGTCGCTCAACAGCTACGTCGATTCCGGAACCGTGATGAAGGCTCGGGTGTCCGCCGATCTGCTGACGACGATCTTCACCCCTTACTCGCCGCTCCACGACGGCGCCGTCATCATTCGGGAAGATGAAATCGTGGCAGCCAGTGCGGTGCTGCCGCTGACGCAGTTCCCGGTGACCGACAAATCGCTGGGCACGCGACATCGGGCGGCGCTGGGCCTGTCCGAGGAGACGGACGCAGTGGTCATCGTCGTGTCTGAGGAAACGTCTCAGGTCTCGATCGCCATGCGCGGCACCCTCCGTCAGGGGGTAACGCCCGAGCAGCTCCGTGACACGCTGTCCGGACGCGACTGGCCAAGACTTGCGCTGGCGGACGCTCCTGCCGAGCGTTCGTCCGCCTAATGACCCCAATTCCTTGACTCGATGACGCCTCAGCGGGAACCAACACCAGCCACCACCGCGGCGGCTGCGCCGCTCGAACGACTGCCCTACGTCCCCCTGGTCGGCGTCGTGCTGGCGGTTCTCGTGGGGTACGTCTGGACCCTTGCCCCGACGGTGACGTTCTGGGACGCCGGCGAATTCATCGCCACGTCCAAGATCCTCGGCATTCCCCACCCGCCCGGTACTCCGCTGTTTGTGCTTCTCGGGAACGTGTGGGCCGCGCTTGTTCCGATTGGCGAGTTTGCCTATCGCACGAATTTGATGACCGCCATCTTCAGCGCCGCCGCGGCGGGATTCTTTTTCTTGCTGGTCGCGCGCGCTCTGCGGGGAGCCAACAGCGAGCGCGACACGGACCGGATCTTTACGGTCGGCGGGGCGGCGGCAGCGGCGCTCCTGTCCGCCTTCGTGTTCACCGTGTGGCAGAACTCGAACGAAACGGAAGTCTACACGGTGGCGACGTTCAGTATCGCCGCCACATGCTGGCTGGCATGGTTGTGGCGCGCACATCGCGGGGAACCGCGCGCCCCGCACCTGTTGTTGCTGATCGTCTACCTCGCGGCAGTCTCCCTTGGAACCCACTTGCTCACCCTGTTGGTGGGTCCGCCGCTTCTCGGGTATATGGCGCACGTGCTCAAGACGGAACCGCTCCAAGACGAGCGGGATAGGAGGATTGAGTGGGCCCAGTGGGCGGTTTTGGCCGGCGCCTGGGCTCTGCTGATGGGAACAGGGCTCGGCAAGACGGAATTGCTCGTTCTCGGGGGGATCATCTTTCTCGGTGCCGCCGGCTACGCCGCGACGATCGGTGGGTTTCGCTTCGGGGTGACGGTACTTCTCATTCTCGTGGTGGGGGCCTCCACGTATCTGTTTCTCTTTATCCGCGCCAAGGTAGGTCCCTTCATCAACGAAGCCGATCCCTCCACGCTCGAGAACCTGATTGCAGTGATTCGACGCGAACAGTATCCGCCGCGTTCTCCAATCGACAACCCGATTTTTCCGTCTGGTCCCGGAAACCCGGGCCGCTCTCTGACCCTGATTGGTCTGCAGATTCAGAATTATCTGCAGTATTTCGACTGGCAATGGGCGAAATCCCTGGCGCCGACAATCCCAGCCGGGATCACCCCTCGCCTGCCGGTCACGCTCATCTTCACGGCGCTTGGAATCTACGGCGCCACGGTGCTGCGTGACCGTGACCGGTCGGTTTTCTGGCTGCTGATTCTGCTGTTCCTCGTGACAGGCCCCGGTCTGATGGGCTACATGAACTTCAAGCCCGGGTACTCGCTTGGCTGGGACCTGTTTCCGACGCCGGAACACCATGAGGTACGCGAACGCGATTACTTCTTCACGGTGTCGTTTCAGGCGTGGGGGTTGTTCGCCGGCATTGGGTTGGCGGGACTGTATCGCTCGTTTCGGGATCGCGCGGGGGAGGTGCGCGGGCGATTGCCCGCGGCGGCGGTTCTGCTGGGCAGCGTTGTGCCGTTTGCCCTGAATTTCACTGCGGCGAGCCGGGCGCATGGCCCTGACGCCGAGCTGGCCCGCGATTTCTCCTACGACCTGCTGCAGTCTGTCGAGCCGTACGGAATCGTGTTCACGAACGGGGACAACGACACGTTCCCCCTGTGGTACTTGCAGGAGGTCGAAGGCGTCCGGCAAGACGTGTCCGTCGTGAACCTCTCGCTGGGCAACACCGACTGGTACCTACGCCAGCTGCGGGATAATCCAGTCCGGCCGTTCAATCCGGAACAGGCCCCGTGGTTTGCGCCGTTGGCTCCGGAGAGCCCGCCGGGGCCGCTCCACTCACTGACGGACCAGGAGATTGCCGGGATTCGCCCGGATCTCCTTCCCAGTGCGCTCAAGCTCGAGGTGGGGCGGATCAATCACACGTATGAGGCGGGGACACCGATCTACGTCAAAGACGTGTTGATCCTTCGCCTGCTTCTCGAGAACTGGCAGCGGCGGCCGCTTTACTTCTCGCTGACCGCCGGTCAGGGAAACTGGCTCGAGCTCGACGAGTATCTGACGCAACAGGGCTTGGTGCTCAGACTGCATGTTGCGGAACCGCCCGATACAACCCGGCTGGCGCCGGGGCTCCTCGGCGTCCCGGTGGATATTCCGCGAAGCGATTCTCTCGTGACGCAGGTGTACCGGTACGCCGGTTTGCTGGAGGCGGATTCGCTGGACCTCGAACCGACGAGCCGCAACATCGCAACCAACCTCAGTTACGCGTCCTACTCGCTGGGGCAGGCGTATGCGGTTCGGGGAGACCGTGAACGGAGCATTTTTCATCTGGGCCGGGCGTACCAGCTCTCACCGATTGCACAGCTCGGCGGTCTGCTCGACGCGTTGGACAGTCCCGCACCGGTGTTCGCCGACACGCCGATCACGCCCTGATTTTCGCGCGGCAGGCGTGGTTGTTGGGCTCTGCAAGTTCCACTAAATTACAAGGTTATGCGTTTTTCGGCGCTTCGCGAGAACCTCGCGCGGATCCAGGATCAGGTGGCGGCCGTGCAAGCCCGGGAGGGGGTTGGGAACGACGTACGCATCGTCGCCGTCACCAAGGGTCACGGCATAGCGGCCGTTCGGGCGGCGTGTGACGTTGGGCTGCTGGACGTCGGTGAAAACCGAGTGCAGGAGGCGCTGGAGAAGCGAGACCTCGTGGGTGATGCTGCGGTGCGGTGGCATCTCATTGGACACCTACAGACGAACAAGGCCAAGTTTGTGCCCGGTCGCTTCGTGATGGTGCATTCCGTTGACTCCGTGCGCGTGGCTGAAGCGCTAGATCGGGCGATGACCAATCTGGGTGGGAGGGAGCCGCTGCAGGTGCTCATACAGGTGAATGTGGCGGGTGAAGCACAAAAGTCCGGCTGCCGGCCTGATGAAGCCGGTGCGATCGCGAACCGTCTTGCGGAGCTTTCGGGTCTCGAGCTTCGCGGTTTGATGACGATGGCGCCATTCACGGCTGACAGCACTATTCAGCGTAAGACGTTTAGCGCCATGCGACGGCTGCGGCAGCGGCTCGAGCAGGATGGATTCTCGGTGCCCGAACTGTCGATGGGGATGTCGGATGACTATCCGGCGGCGGTCGCCGAGGGTGCTACGATCTTGCGATTGGGAACCGTTCTTTTCGGGCAGCGTGCCGCATGACAGAACATGAATTTCGTTTGACACCGGTGGATGTGCGCAGTCAGGAGTTCCCCCGAGCGTTTCGAGGGTTCGATCCGGTCACCGTCGAGGACTTCCGCTCACGCGTTGCGGAGGAGCTGGAGCGGTTGCTCAAAGAACGGACGGCGCTCGAGCAACGGATCGAGGCGCTCAACCACGAGATCGAGGGGCTGCGAAATCGCGAGCAGGCCATCAATGAAGCGGTGGTGTTGGCCCAACAGGTCAAGGAGGATGCGCGGACGGCGGCCGAACGCGGCGCAGACTTGGTGCTGCGGGAGGCGCGGGCGACGGCGGAGGATCTCGTGCGTGAGGCGCGGATGACCGAGCAGCAACTGCGCCGCAACATCGAGGCGGCCCAGCATCAGTTCAGCGCGTACGTCTCGTCGTTCCGGCGGCTCTTGGATCGTCATGCGGCGCAGATCGACGCCCTGTCCGAATTCGAGCAGGACGGGCGGCCCCCGGAGGTGTCGTGAGCGAGTGGAACACCGCCGCAGCGGTGGATCGGGCCGTTGCCGCGATCCGGCCGCGCACCAGCGCCGAGCCGGTGGTCGGCCTCATTCTCGGGACCGGGCTCGGGGGCCTTGCGGAAGAAATCGCCGTCTCGGAGACGGTGCCGTACGCCGACATTCCGGGATTCCCGGTCTCGACAGTGGAGACCCACGCGGGACGGCTCCTCTTTGGGGTGCTCGGCGGCAAGACGGTGGTTGCGATGCAGGGGCGGTTTCATCTGTACGAGGGGTACGCCCTTTCGCAGATCGGGTTCCCCGTACGGGTCCTGCGCGCGCTCGGGGTGCGGACGCTCATGGTTTCAAACGCGTGCGGGGGGATGCACCCGCTCTGGGCGCCGGGAGACCTGGTTCTGTTGTCGGACCACATCAATCTGCTGGGTGACAATCCGCTGGTGGGACCGAACGACGAATCGCTTGGGCCGCGGTTCCCCGACATGTCGATGCCGTATGACCTCGGGCTCCGGCAACTCGCCCACGAGGTGGCGCGTGATTTGAAGATCACGCTGCGGGAAGGCGTGTACGTGGCCGTGGCCGGGCCGAATCTCGAAACGGCGGCGGAGTATCGCTTTCTCCGGAGTATTGGAGCGGATGTCGTCGGGATGTCCACGGTCCCTGAAGTCATCGTCGCGATTCACAGCGGCATGCGCGTGCTCGGTGTCTCGATCATCACGGACTCGTGCTTGCCGGACGCATTAGAGCCGGCCGACATCGATCAGATCATTGCCACGGCACAGAAGGCGGAGCCGCATCTCACACGCCTCGTCACGCGTGTCGTGGAGCGAAGCGCATGAGCCGCTACGATCCCCTCCCCGGTGTGCGGGGCGCCGAGCTGGAGGATGATCTGCTCCGCGTGTGGCGTGCCGAGGGCCTGTTCCGGAAGACGCTCGAGCAGACGGCGTCAGCGGCACCCTTCGTGTTCTACGAAGGTCCGCCAACGGCGAATGGACGCCCCGGTATTCACCATGTGTTCTCACGCACGATCAAGGATTTGGTCTGCCGGTATCACACGATGCTTGGTGAGTCCGTCACACGCATCGCCGGGTGGGATACGCACGGACTGCCCGTCGAGATCGAGATCGAGAAGGACCTGAATCTCAGCGGCAAGACGGACATCGAAACATTCGGTGTGGCGGAGTTCAATCGGCGCAGTCGCGAGAGCGTGTTTCGCTACAAGTCCGATTGGGAAGCGTTGTCGGAGCGCATCGGGTACTGGCTCGATTACGAGCGCCCATACGTCACCTACACGAACAACTACATCGAAAGTGTGTGGTGGCTCTTGCGGCAGTTGGCCGACAAGGACCTGCTGTACCAGGGGCACAAGGTGCTTCCCTATTGCACGCGGTGTGGAACCGCGCTGTCGAGCCATGAGTTGGCACAGGGCTACGCGTCGCACAAGAGTCCATCGATCTATGTGCTGTTCCGCATCGCCAACGGGGCCGGTGGGCCCCGCCACCTGCTTGTGTGGACGACGACACCCTGGACGCTGCCGTCGAATACGGCGATTGCGGTCCATCCGGAGTTCCGCTACGTCGAACTCGACGTGGACGGCACGCATGTGATTGTCGAGCAATCGATTGCGGCGGGCAAGGTCGTCGCGGGCGCGACACGCGGCCAGCCGCTGGGGAGCTATCCCGTGGTCGCCGAGTACGCCGGCCGCGATCTCGTCGGGTGGCGATATCAACAGCTGTTGGACGCCGTCCCGATCGACGAATCGCAAGCGCTCCGAGTGGTTGCCGGCGACTTCGTGACGAGTGAAGAAGGCACGGGTCTCGTCCATATGGCTCCGGCGTTTGGCGCTGATGACTACGCAGCGATGCAGCGTGACCACCTCGCTTTTGTCAATCCGGTCGATCCGAACGGGCGTTTCGCGGGAACGCACTGGCCGGAATTGAACGGCCTCTCGGTCTTCGAGGCGAACGCGGTGATTGCGGCGCGGCTTGACGCAGAGGGGAAACTGTTTGGCCGCTATCAGCCCACTGGCTACGAGCATAGCTACCCGTTTTGCTGGCGCTGCGACTCGCCGTTGATCTATTACGCGCGGGAGTCGTGGTTTGTCCGGACCACGGCGTTCAAAGACCGCATGATCGAGTTCAACAACGCGACTGATTGGAATCCGCCGGAGGTAGGGTCCGGACGGTTTGGTGAATGGCTCGAGAACAATGTTGACTGGGCCCTCTCACGCGATCGTTACTGGGGCACGCCGCTGCCGGTGTGGGTGTGCGATCGCAATAACGCGCATCGGATCACGATTGGCTCGTATGCCGAGCTGGCTGAGCACTGGGGCGGTCCCTTGCCGGAGGACTTCGACCCGCACAAGCCGTATATCGACGAGTATGAGTTCGCCTGTGACTGCGGTGGCATCATGCGGCGCGTGCCCGAAGTGATCGACGCATGGTTCGACTCCGGGGCGATGCCCTACGCGCAGTGGCACTACCCGTTCGAGGGAACCGACGAGTTTTCAGCCCATTTTCCGGCGGATTTCATCTGTGAAGGGTTGGATCAGACGCGGGGATGGTTTTACTCGCTCTTGGCCATCGCTGCTGGTGTGAGTGACGAAATGGCGTACCGGCACGTGATCGTCAACGGGCTCGTGCTCGACGCGGAGAGCCGCAAGATGTCCAAGCGGCTCGGGAACGTGGTCGATCCGTTTGCAGCGGTCGAGCAGCACGGTGCGGACGCCGTGCGGCTCTATCTGTTGGCTTCCGGGAATGTCTGGCATACCAAGCGATTCGACCCGAGCCTCATTCCGGAAGTGTCGTTGGGGTTCTTGAATCAACTCCGGAATATGTATGACTTCTTTGCGTTGTACGCGGACGAATGGATGCCGGAGGGTGCGCCCGCCGCGGGCGAGCAGCTGATCGATCGCTGGATGCTGAGCCGTCTGGATGGCGTGGTGGAGGCGGTCCGCGCGGCGTGGTCGCGTTACGACGTCACGGCCGGCGTCCGCGAGATCATGCAGTTCTGCGACGTCGACCTGTCAAACTGGTACGTGCGGGTCAACCGCGCGCGATTCTGGGCGCCGGATGCGACTGCAGATCGGGCGGCGCTGGCGACGCTGCACACGTCGCTGGTTACGGTCTGCCGTCTGCTCGCGCCGGCGGCGCCGTTTCTGAGCGATGCCGTACATCGGCGCCTGACGAACGAGTCGGTGCACTTGGCGCGGTTCCCCGAACCGCGGGGTGTCCGATCCGCCTCGCTGGAGCATGCCACCGACGCCGTGCGGCGATTGGCGTCTTTGGCGCGGGCCGCGCGCGAGACCGGTGGGCTCCGGGTGCGTCAGCCCGTGGCGCGACTCCGCGTTGCGGTACCCGAGAACGTGCGCGGAGCATCATTCGAGCAGCTACTCGACATCCTTCGCACCGAAGTCAACGTGAAGTCAATCGAGATCGTCGAGTCGGACGAAGATCTGGTGCGACTACGGGCCAAACCCAACTTTCGCAGTCTTGGCAAGGTGTATGGGAAGGACACGCCGCGGGCCGCCACGGCGTCCGCGCGGCTCTCCCGGGAACAGCTTCAACGGCTCGAAGCCGGCGACGCACAGGAAATCGAGGCGGATGGCGATCGCTTTGTGTATCGTCCCGAAGACGTGGTCGTGGAGCGCGAGGTGCGAACGCATTGGTTGGTGCAAAGTGATGGGCCCTATGTGGCCGCGCTCGATCCGGATTTGACGGATGAGCTGAAACAAGAGGGCGTGGCGCGTGAAGTGGTGAATCGGGTGCAGCGACTACGCAAAGAGGCGGGATATGATTACGATACTAGGATCGAAGTGGGGGTCACGGGCTCGGATGGGATTCTGGCGGCGACGGAAGCGTTCGCCGGCCTGATCACGCGGGAGACGCTCGCCAAACGGGTTGACGTCGGGTCAGATCTTCACCGATCTGATGTGACGGAGCGAGTGAGCATCGACGGCCGGGACGCGGTCATTTCGCTGAAGCGATTCACTGGAGCAGCCCCGGTCGAAACCGGGCGAGCAACCACGGAGAATTAGATCAGACATGAATAAGAAGCAGTTGGCACATATCGAGAAACGGCTGCAAGAAGAGCGCGAACGCGTCCTCAAGGAACTGGGGTACTACGACGAACAGTTTGCCGGAACGCTGCAGAGTTCAGACGGCGATCTGTCCGCCTATTCGTTTCACATGGCCGACCAGGGCACGGATGCCATGGAACGCGAGAAACAGTTCCTCTTTGCGTCGAAAGAAGGACGCTACCTGTGGCATGTGAACGAGGCGCTGCGACGCCTGTATAAGGCGCCGGCCGAGTTTGGTACCTGTCACGACTGCGGTGCGAAGATCGGATTCGAGCGGCTCGATGCGCTGCCCCACGCCCGCCTTTGCATCAAGTGCAAGGCCAAGGAGGAAGATGACAAGCGCCGCTAGTCATCGCCTGTTCTGGATCGTTGGGGCGGCCGTCGTCGTCCTGGACGTCATCACCAAGCAGCTCGCGGTCGCCTCGCTCACGGGTCGGGCCGGGATCCGGCTGCTGGGAGACTGGTTTGCGTTCCGCTTGGTCTACAACCAGGGTGCCGCGTTCGGGTTGCACCTCGGGCCCCATTCGCGGTGGTTGTTTACCGGCCTCGCAATCGTTGCACTCGTCGTTCTCGGTGCGATGGTGCGGCAAACCGCGCCGCATCAACGGTTTCGTCTGGTCGCCCTGGCCCTCGTCTGCGGCGGCGCCATCGGCAATCTGATCGACCGACTTCGCAGCTCGAGGGGCGTGGTTGATTTCATCGACGTCTGGATTGGTCCGTTTCATTGGCCAACCTTCAACGTCGCGGATATGGCCGTCAGTTGTGGCGCGGTCGCCCTCGCCATGATCTTGTGGTCCGAGGGCAAGCAGCCCGTGGAGTCGGCCGCCAATCCGAGCGACGCAGCAAAAGCTTCCCCATAGTCTGGATCATCTTCCGTCCGTGGGACGGTTGCACACCCTCCAGGTTCTCGTGTCCTCGACCGAGCGGCTCGATCGGTTCGTTGCCGATCAACTCGCGCTTTCCAGAACGCAAGCTGCGAAGCTGGTGGGGGCTGGCGCCGTCTCGGTGAACGGCGTGCGCGGGAGGGCTTCCCGGGCACTGCAGCGTGGTGATGTGCTGTGCGTCGAGCTGCCGGATGATGCGGCTGTCCGCGAGCTCCACGCACATCACGTGCCAGTTGACGTCGTCTTCGAAGACGAACACGTGTTGGTGCTGAGTAAACCCGCCGGATTGGTGGTGCACCCGGCGCCAGGGCATTGGCAGGACACCCTGGTCAACGCCCTGGTGGCGAGGGGAACTGCACTGCCGGCGACTGCCGCCGCCCGGCCCGGCATCGTGCACCGTTTGGATAAGGACACGTCGGGGCTCATGGTGCTTGCAAAGACCGATGCGGTCCATCGCAAGCTCGGTCGAGCCCTGCAGCAGCGACGAATCCGTCGCGAGTATGCCGCGCTGGTCTGGGGACACATTCCGCACACGGTGGAGATCGACGCGCCCATTGCGCGCCACCCAAACGACCGAAAACGGATGGCGGTTTTGGCGACAGGGCGGCCTGCGCGCACACGGATCGAGCCGGTTGCCCGCTTCGACACGTGCGACTTGGTGCGGGCGACGCTGGGGACGGGCCGCACGCATCAAATTCGCGTGCACCTCGCCCATATCGGACACCCCCTTGTCGGCGATCCGGTGTACGGAGCCGGTGGATCGAAACGCATGACCGGGTCGCAGCGCGCGCGCGCGCTGGCGGTGGAGCGGGCGACGCCGCGCCAGGCGCTGCACGCAGCACGGCTCGGATTTACGCATCCGGAAACCGGCGAATCGTGCGACCTGCGATCGGATTGGCCGGCTGATCTCCGTGAGACGTTGGCGGTGGCGAGCGACGACGCGTCGCAACTTGATCGGGATAACGTGCTCGACTATTATGGGTTCTTCACGCACGGTGGTGCCGGCTGTTCAGCCACGAAACCAAATCCCGGGGACCTCGACTGAGCGCGGCCGCGGCGAACCCGCGCGCGCTCGCAGATGATCCATGTCTTTGGTGAACCACCGCGATCGCGAAATCAACTGTAAGATCGTGTACTACGGCCCGGTCGGGTCGGGCAAGACTGCCAACCTCCGTTACGTTCATCACGCCGCTCCACGGGATCGTCTGGGCTGCTCGGTTCGCCTTGGCGGGCGCGACGAGCACCGGCTCGGATTTGACGTGCTCCCGCTGGAGCTGGGTTCCCTTGCCGGGTTCCTGACGCGGATTCAGCTCTGTTCCGTCCCTGGCGCGGGGCATTTCCAGGCGACACGCAACATGGTGCTCGACGGGGCAGATGGCATTGTGTTTGTCGCGGACAGCCAGCGGCGCCAACTCGACGCCAACATTCGGAGCTTGCAAACCCTTCGGACGGATCTCGTGGCGCGAAACGTCGATGTACGGAATGTCCCGCTCGTGCTGCAATACAACAAGCGAGACTTGCCCACCGCGTTGTTGCTGAGTCCCAGTGAGCTGGACGCCAAACTCAACTACCGCGCGGTCCCGAGCGTGAATGCGGAGGCGGTCAACGGCAGAGGGGTGTTCGAAACCCTCGAGGCGGTGACACAGGTGATTCTCGGTCGAGTCGCCAACGAGAGGACCGTGCTGGCGTGGACCTGAACCCGAGCTTCGACTTTCACTCGTTCGTACTGGGGCCGTCCAACGAGTCAGCCGTTGCCGCCGCACGCGCCGTGGCAAACCGGCCTGGGTCTACGCATAACCCGCTGGTTATCTGCGGCGCCTCAGGGCAGGGGAAGACGCACCTGCTGATGGCGCTCGCGCAACAGGCCGCGCGCCGGCACAAGGGGTTGACCGCGCGGTATATGACGATGACGGAGTTCGCGGAGGCGTTCGACACTGCTGTCGCGGCCGGCCAGCAGGAGCGGTTCCGCCGGCGCCTGGCCGAACTGGACATGCTCCTTCTGGATGACGTCGAGTCACTCGCCGAGCGACGCGACATCCAGCGCGAACTGTGTGACCTCCAAGAACGCATGTGCGCCGCACACAGACAGCTGGTCGTGACGGGCGTCCGCCGGCCGGACGAACTCGCCGCGCTCGACCGGCGTCTCGTGTCATGTCTCGCAAGCGGATTGATCGTCGCCATGGGACCGCCGGACGAGCAAACCCGGCTGACTATTCTCGAACGATGCGCGGCGACGTTGGGCGAATCGTACGGCGAGGGCGTGCTCGCGGCTGTCGCAGCGCACCCCGTTCCGAGTGTGCGGGATGTCCTGGGGGCTTTGGCACGGGTCGTGGCCCTCGCGGCGTCCCACGACGCGTCGCTCACACCGGCAATCGTGACACAGGCGCTCGGCGGGAAACCCGATGCCTCTGTTGCGGCCGCGGCGGATGACGGATCCGCTCCCCGACACGGCACACAGGAGTTTGAAGACTTCGTGGGGGCATTGCGCCGGATGGTCGCCAACGCGCTCCACGCCGAGCGCGCACGCACGCCACCCGATGTTGCACGGGCCACGCTCGCCGGGATCCGCAGCCGCGAGAAGATGGTCCTCGAATGGCCGGCCGAGGAGGGGCGGCTGATTGAGGAGTTGACCTGATGCCGATCACCGGCTCACTCGAAGAAGCCTCGCTCCCGGACGTGCTCCAGCTGCTCTCCCTTGCACGAAAAACCGGGTGTCTCTCGGTGACCGATCGCCTCGATCTGGGGCGCATCTTCGTCGACGACGGGCGGGTCACGTACGCCTCCGTCGCAAACCGGCCGGACCGGCTCGGCGCGATGCTGGTGAAGAGCGGCACGATTTCGCCTGCCGAGCTGGAGGAAGCCATTGCCCGGCAAGCGCGCCACCGCGACCGGAAGATCGGGGAGGTGCTGCTGGAACGTGGTCGAATCTGTCGCGCGGACCTGGAGCAATCGCTCCGCAAGCAGATCGAAGAGGCGGTCTACGCGCTGCTGGGATGGACGCGAGGGAGATTCACGTTCCAGAGCGATGTGCGTCCCCAGCACCAAGACTTGGTGGTATCCATTGGTATCGAGGCACTCATGCTCGAGGGCGCACGGCGCATTGACGAATGGCGCGTGATCGAGAAGAAGATCCCGTCGTTCGACATCGTGTTTCAGGTGGCCCAGGAGCGGCTCGCGGCGTCGAACGCGACGCTGACTGCGGAACAGCGGGTCGTCGCCGACCTCATCGACGGGGAGCGCGATGTGACGCAGCTGGTCGACGAATCCGGTCTGTCGGAATTCGAAGTGGCCAAAGCCGTGTACGGCCTCGCGGCTGCGGGCCTGGTGCGCGCCCTGGGCCGTTCCGGTCAAGGCGAACTAACCGGTGTGGTCGACGAGCCGTCCGACGAGGAACGCACCCTCGGACGAGCGTTTTACCGGGCAGGGATGTATCAGGAGGCTCGGCGAGTCTTCGAGCACGTCCTGGAGTTTGCGGCGTCGGATCTCGAGGCCTCATTCCATTTGGGGTTGGTCGCGTTCCGTGAGGGCCGCCTGCAAGACGCGATAGCACACTTCGAGACAGCGGCGACGTCCCGCCAGCCGCAGAGCGCTGTGTTGCACAATCTGGCGCTGTGCTACGAACGGGCGGGCCGATCGTTGGAGGCCGAAACGCACGCTGCGGAAGCGGTGAGCGGCGGGACGGACGATCCGCGCGTGTTGACGGGGTGGGCGATCTTGGCGCTGAACCGCGGGGAGGATCGTGTTGCCATCGCACGCCTGGACCGGGCCCGGTTGGCGGCGGGTGACGCACCGGCGGGCGCGCTCTGGTATTGGGCGCGCTCCCTCGCAGCCGCTCGGGTGGGGGATCTCAAAGGCGCCGAGCGCATCTTGCGACAAGGGCTGGAGGAGCAGCCCCGACACGTGGTCCTCCTCAACAACCTGGCGGTGCTTCTCGAACTGCATGGACAATTCGCCCGGGCCGAGGCGACGCTGCAGGAAGCGCTCACGGTTGACTCTTCTGTCCCGCAGGTGTCCAAAAACGTTGGTGATCTGGCGTACCGGTCGGCGCGCTACGACGC
>JBFHWR010000048.1:0-15379 GCA_041599395.1 Gemmatimonadales bacterium
GCGCCGAAACGCGGGCGGCCGCCGAGGCGCTGGGATCCCGGTTTCACGCCCTCGTCGTCGGCATGCACAACTGGTTCCCGGACGTCACCCCGACCCTTGCGGTCTTGGACGGGGCGACGCTCTCGGACCTCGGATCATCACTCCGCAGCCAGTTCCTGGACGCGCTCAGAGACCGTACACCCGCCGGCGGCGCACACTATCTCCTGCCACGTGTCGGTCAGATCGATGAACAGCAGTCGCTGATCGAATCGCTCGAGTCGGAGTATCGGGGATGGCAGCTGGAGCGAGGGGGATGTCGCGCGGGATCGAGCTGGCTGCTCGCGTTCAAGCCCTGATCAACAAACCAATGTGCTCGTGGGGTTGAGACGCTGCGGGGCCGGCAGCGTGCCGGCCCCATTGCAACGGACTGCTTTCCGGACGCTAGGCGCGTCTGCGCCGCCGGGCCGGTTTCTTCGTGGCCGCAGCCTTCTTGCGGCGTCTCCGCCGGGCCGGTTTCTTCGTGGCTGCAGCTTTCTTGCGGCGTCTCCGCCGGACCGGTTTCTTCGCTGCCTTCTTGCGGCGTCTGGTTGCTCTCTTCTTGGTCGCCTTCCGCTTGGCGCCCTTGCGCCGCTTGGTGGCCTTGCGCTTCGTGGCCTTTCTGCGCTTGGTGGCCTTGCGCTTCGTGGCCTTTCTGCGCTTGGTGGCCTTGCGCTTCGTGGCCTTGCGCTTGGTGGCCTTGCGCTTCGTGGCCTTCCTCCGTCTTGCTGCCATGTGACGCCTCCTAGGGTGAGTGGAACCTGCCCGCGAACGCGGGCCCAGCATTGAGCGACGACACCCGCCGCTCCGAACAACGCCTCGCTTCGCTCATCGATGCCTCATACCGCACCGCTCCGCTGGCGTATTCACACTGCATCCGACCACGCAGTGAAGTTGAAACTGCGCACGACAAGGGGCGGTGCCGACACTGCCCTCCCGACGCCACCCGACTCCGACGCCACGACGCGCCTGGCACCACCGATCGCCTGCAGTTTGTTCAGCATGTTCATCGGACTCTCGTTGAATCGCAGGTTCTTGACCGCCCTGGTCACTCGTCCGTCCTCGATGAGGAACGTCCCGTCACGCGTGAGTCCCGTGTACACCAACGTCCTTCTGTCGACTGGGCGGATATACCAGAACCGAGTGAGCAACAGCCCTTGCCGCACCGTCTGGACCAGTTCATCCACCGACCCCTCTCCACCACGCAGCTTCAAGCCACCGGCTGGCGGCACGGCCGGAACACCTTGTTTCGATCCCCAAAAGCGCGAGTAGCTCAAGTTTGTCAGCACCCCATTCCGAATCCATTCAGTACGCGTGAGAGGCTGCCCGTCGCTCGTAAAAGGGCTTGTGAGCAGGTCGGGGTCTTGCGGGTCAGACACGAGACTGAGGCGTTCATCGACGACCTGTTCTCCGATGCGGTTGCCGCCGCCCTGTTTGGAGAAGAACGACCGACCCTCGTCTGCCGACCTCGCGTCGAGCGCAGTCGAAAGCAGCTGCACGAGGTTGCCCACCGCCGTCGGCTCCAGCAGGACTGTGTAGGCGCCGGGTTCGACCGCCGCCGCGCCGACGCTTTGCGAGGCTTTTTCCATCGCCTGTTCGGCAAGTTCTGCGGGCGACGTGATCCGACCCCAATCGTTGTGCGTCGTCCCGGCCCATCCCGAGCCTCGGCCGTCAGCGGTTCGGACCGTCGTGGTGAGTGAGACGAGCGTCGACCGGTCGTAGGCAAACAGGTCGCGTGTATTCGCGACGGCCGTCGCGGCGGCGACCTGCTGAAGAAATCCTGTCGCCACCAGTCCAGCCTGCCGGGCCGGACCGGTGATGGCTTCGACCGCCGCAGCGCGCTCGGCAGCCGACAGTTCATCCGTGCGCTCGAAAAACCCACCCACCGGGACGTAGGTCTGGGGTCCGAGCATCGGCATCCACTCCCGGTCCTCCGGCGCGAACCGCGCCAGCTCTTCGGACCGCCGCACGGCCGCTTCGATTCCGGCCTCGCTGAGATCATTGAAGACAACCGATCCCCGTCGACTCCCAAAGATCGCCGAGACGGTGATGCGAACATCCGCGGACTCCCCACCAGTCGAAAACTGGTTCCGCGCAAACCGCGTGTTGGCCTCCGACCGCGACTCGATTCGCACCTCTGCAGCATCCGCTGAACTCGTTGCGAGGATCTTTCTGCAGAGGTCGCGAGCCTCGGCTTCGGTCAAGAGCTCTGGCATCCGAGATGCTCACCGCGCCGTGTTGATCACGGTCACGTTGCGAAAGCGCGCTGGAGGGCATCCATGGCTCACCGCGTTGGACTGCGAGGGTTGGCCCTTGCCATCGCTCGCGGTCCCTGCCAGCTGGTAGCTACCCGGCCCACCGATCATGTCCATTGAATTCCAGAAGGGAATCGTCTGTCCCTGGTACGCGACGTCTCGCAATCGGCCAACTACTTTGCCACCTCTGACCTCCTCGAAGACCTGCCCGCCAAACTGGAAATTGTAGCGCTGCTGATCAATGGAATACGACCCGCGTCCCTTGATGACGATCCCCCGTTCGGTCGCCGCGATGAGATCGTCGATGCTGCGATTCTCATCGCCCGGCAACAGCGAGACGTTGGGCATGCGTTGGAATTGCACCCGGTCCCACGATTGTGCATAGGAGCAACCGTGAGAGCGGGTGACACCCGTATATTCCGAGATCCAGCCGGCTTGTTCGCGGGTCGTCTGATAGTCGACAAACACGCCGTCTTTGATGATTGGCCAACTGTCGGCCGGTACCCCTTCGTCATCCCAGCCGACGGTGGCAAGGGCCCCCTGTTGCGTTCGGTCGCCCTGCACGTTCATGAACTCCGGACCATAGCGCAGATTCCCGATCATCTCGCTCGGGGGGGAGAGAAACGACGTCCCCGCGTAGTTCGCTTCGTAACCCAGCGCGCGGTCGAGTTCCGTGGGATGGCCGATGCTCTCGTGGATCGTGAGAAACAGATGGCTGGGATCCAAAATCAAGTCGTATTCGCCGGCCTCGACCGATGTCGCCGAGAGCATTGCCACGGCGTCCTCGGCCCACAGCGGAGCGCGTCCGGGGAAGTCCGCATCCAGCACGTGCTCGTATCCGAGCCCCATGGGCGACACTTCGGTTGACGCACGGGTCTGGAAGTTGGAGAAATCGGGAGCGACGGCGGTCACCTGCATGGACGGGGCGGACCGATAGATCGTCTGCTCCGTGATTGTTCCCTCCGTGGAAGCAAACGTCTTCTCTTCTCGGAGAAAGAACATTGACGAACTGACGAAGCGCGCGCCGCGGACTCTGAGCGCCTCAGTATTCGCCGTCAACAGCAGGTCGACCTTGTCCTCCACCGGCACGGCAAACGGGTCTACCGAGATCGGGCTCTGCCACTTCGAGTCGGGATAGGCGTCGACCGGCGCGAGCACCACGCCGTCGGTGACCCCAGCCCCGTTGGCGCCAGCCTGATCCACTGCTCGCCGCGCGATCTCCGTGACTCCTCGTCGTGACAGCTCCTTGCTGGCGACAAACCCCCAAGCACCCTTGGCGAGGACGCGCACGCCAAACCCAAACGTCTCCCCGTCGCTGATTGCCGTGACGCGATCGTCCCGCGTTGCGATCCGCTGGCTCCGCCTCCGGACGACGCGGATATCCGCATACGCCGCCCCGGCAGAACGCGCCGCGTCGAGCGCGATCACGCAGAGTTCTTTGATCGCGGGGTCCGATCGACGCTGGACCGGCGCGGGCAATCCGGACACACGCGGCGACCCTCCCGCAATCACGGCACTGGCGAGAGAAGTTTGTTTTACGAAGTCGCGTCGCGTTACTGTCATGTGTGCTCCACAAAGTGTACAGAACCGTGCGAATATTATAGATACCTTTGCCCTGCGCAATACTTTTTCCACATTTGAAAACGCACAAGCGACGGTACGGAAATGTGAAAATGGTTCACGCGAGTGAGAACAGTCACACCTTGCAGCGCTCGCGCACCCGCATTCAAATTCACCGTGAACGTCTGCGGGCGGCCACCGCAGATATTTCCACTCACGTGGCGAACGACCGCATTCGGAGCGACGCACGGTGCGTTGCGAGGCACTCTTGCGGGCGACGCGGAGCATTCGATCATCGATCTAACCGGAGCGGGATTGAGATGGAACTCGGACTTGCAACCAAGACAGCGCTCGTGTGCGGAGCATCGAGTGGACTGGGATTTGCGATTGCCCGGACGCTGGCTGCCGAAGGATGCCGTGTGGCAATCAACAGCCGGTCGGAGCACCGGCTGGCAAGGGCCGTGGCGGAGCTCAAAGCGGGCGGCGGGTCGTTGGAAGGATTTGTCGCCGACGTCAGTGTGGCCGACGAGTGCGGGCAGCTCGTCGAACGGGTGCACCGGAGTTTCGGCGCACTCGATATCTTGGTCTGCAATGCGGGAGGCCCCCCAAGCACCAACTTCGCCGACGCTGACGCCGATCAGTGGCAGCGCGCCCTCGACCTCAATCTCCTGTCGACCATCCATTTGTGCCGGGCAGTCGTGCCGCTCATGCGGGGCAAGCGGTGGGGCCGGATCCTTTGCTTGACGAGCGTCGCAGCGAAACAGCCCATCCCGGGGCTCATACTCTCATCAACGTCGCGAGCGGGCATCTTGGGGTTCGCCAAGTCCCTCTCCACGGAAGAAGCGCCACACGGCATCACGGTCAATGTCGTGTGCCCCGGCTACATGAGAACGGAACGCGTTGAGGAGCTGGTCACGGCGATGTCGGAGCGCGATCGCCGGCCGGCGGAAGATGTGAACCGCGACCTGATAGCCGGAATTCCCATGGGTCGCATGGGAGAACCCAGCGAGCTTGCCGATGTCTTTGCGTTCTTGGCGTCGGACCGCGCGAGCTACATCACTGGGGTCGCGCTCCAAGTCGACGGAGGGTATATCAGGAGCATCATGTGAGGACCGTGGCCACTTGATTTGAGCACGGGGGTCAAAGACCGTTGCGCGGAACGCACCGACTGATCTGGGAACGCTAGCTCGTGCGAGCGATCACCAAACCAGCACCACAGCCTGGCCTGGCTGTGTCAGACTGCCCGGAACCACTGTGCGGACCTACGGACGTGCTTATTCGGGTACACCACGCCGGTGTGTGTGGAACCGATTTGCACATTGCGGATTGGGACGAGTGGGCGCAGGGCCGCTTGCATCCACCTGTCATTCTCGGCCACGAGTTCGCCGGCGAAATCGTGGAAGTGGGTGAGGATCTCGCTGGCGAGTTCGAGCCGGGGCAACTCGTAACGGCTGAAGGACACATCGTCTGTGGGCACTGCCGGCAATGCCGAACCGGTAATGGCCACATCTGCAGCCGGACCCAGATCATCGGGGTGGACCGGGACGGCGCGTTCGCCGACTTCATTGCAATGCCGGCGATCAACGTGATGGCCCTGAACGGCATCCCCACCACAACCGGTGCCATCATGGACCCGCTGGGAAACGCGTTTCACACGGTCATGTCCACTGACGTCTCGGGCAGCCGCGTGCTCGTGCTGGGATGCGGGCCAATTGGCTGTTTTGCAGTTGGCATCGCTCGAGCGGCGGGCGCCGCACGCGTGTTCGCATCGGATCCCAACCCGACGCGGCGGGAGTTGGCGCAACGCATGGGCGCCGACGTCCTGCTGAACCCAACTGGCGGCGAAATGCTCCAGCGGGTGCGTGATGAAACCGACGGCGAAGGGGTGGACCTGGTCTGCGAAATGTCAGGCCACCCCAGCGCCATCGCGCAGGCATTCCAGGCCGCGCGTCTCGGGGGCCGGGTACACCTGCTTGGCCTCCCTGAGGCCGCCGTGCCCGTGAACCTCGCTACCGATGTGATCTTCAAGGGACTCACCATCTACGGCGTCGTCGGCCGGAAGATGTATGAGACGTGGCATCAGATGCAGCGGTTCTTGAGCTCGGGGTTACTCGACCCGACTCCAGTGATCACACACCGATTGCCCCTCGAGCGAATCGACGAGGCGCTCGAAGCCATACGAACCGGTCACGCGGGAAAAGTCATACTCGAAATTGGGGGAACGTGATGCTGGCCGAGGTGAACCGACGCTTCGAAAACGAACTCGAACAGTTCCAACAGCAAGGGGTGTACAAGCGACTCACCCACCTGGACTCGCCGCAGGGAGCCGTGGTGACGATGGAGGGACGCGGCGACGTCATCATCCTCTCCAGCAACAACTATCTCGGTCTGTCGAGTGTGCCGAGCGTGATTGACGCCGGGAAAGAAGCACTGGATCGATTTGGTGCCGGCACGGCAAGCGTACGCTTTATCTGCGGCACGTTCACGATTCACCGTGATCTCGAGACGGCCATCGCGCGGCTCATCGGAACCGAAGCCGCGCTGACGTACGTGTCATGTTGGAATGCAAACGAGGGGCTGTGTCCGACGCTTCTCGGGCCGGACGATGTCGTGATCTCGGACGAGCTGAATCACGCATCGATCATTGACGCCATACGGCTCGCCAAGAGCATTACAAAGTGCCGTTCGGCGATCTATAAACACTCCGACATGTCCGACCTGAAAGCCAAACTCGACGCAACCGCGGATGCGCGCATGCGGCTGATCTTTACGGACGGTGTGTTCTCCATGGAAGGAGACATTGCAAAGCTAGCGGACATTTTGGATCTCGCTCGCAAACATGACGCCGTCGTTGCCGTTGACGATTCGCACGGTTCCGGTGTGCTCGGGACGACCGGCCGCGGTACCGCGGAGCACTGTGGGGTCCACGGCGAACTGGATATCGTCACCTCGACGCTCGGAAAGGCGCTTGGCGGCGCGGCCGGAGGATTCACCGCCTCATCTGCGGCACTGTGCGATTACCTCACCCAGCGCTCGCGCCCACAACTCTTCTCCAATGCCCTGCCTTGCACCGTGGCAGGAAGCGCGTTGGCGGCAATCGAGTATCTCGAGGCGCACCCCGAACTCGTGACACGACTGCACGAGAACGCGGCGTACTTTCGAAGTCGCCTCCGTGAACTCGGATTCAAACCCCTAGAAGGTGAGACACCGATCATTCCGGTCATTCTGGGCGAAACCGCCAAAGCCATCCAGATGAGCAATCACCTGTTAGACGAAGGCGTCTTCGTGACCGGATTCGGGTATCCGGTGGTTCCCAAGGGGCAGGCGAGAGTCCGCTGCCAGATTTCGGCGGCCCATTCCAGAGACCATCTCGATCAGGCGCTTCGGGCCTTTGAGACGGTCGGACGGCGCCTCTCGCTCATCTGACGGCCTCGGCGGGCAAAAGCGGTGATCTGAATCCCCGACAAGCCTGCCGGCTCCTTCCTTTATTATAGAGCGGCAACACAGGCCGGACCGACCGAGCCGACATCTCGAAGCCACGGAACGCGCGCGTGTGAGTGTTCACTCGCATCCAGCGGCGATCCGAGGCGCCGAGACTCTGGGTTGGCGGGGGAGCTGCCGGGGAAGCTAAGCTCATTCATTGCAATGAGCTAGGGCTGGGCGACCCTGGAGAACTGGGGCTCGCGTTTTCGGCCTCCATCTCCTATTTTCGGACGGCTTTGGCCGAGTGCCCGCGGACCGACGTCCGGGCGGGCAACCACGAATGGAGGATTGAGCGGATGAAGCGACTGTGCGGATTGTGCCTGGCCATCGGGACCTTCCTGTCCACCGAAGCGGCGGCCCAGGTGAACAGCGAGCTCTGGAAAGACAAATGGTACTGGGGAGCCCAAAGCGGCGTTTTCGTGTTCTCGACGCCAACCCAGAGCACGGAAGCGGCCCTGGACGTTGGAGGACACTGGCTGATCACCCGCGACCGCGTCGCGATGCACCTCGCCGTCGACCAGCTCTTTTTCTCCGACGGAACGACTTCTGCGGTCGCAGACCGGTTTGATGCAAGCGGCGTCCGTACGGTGAGCTTTAGCAGCGGACGCCGGTTACAGGGAGAACTGTACGCGATCCCGAACGATGGAAACCCGCAGGTCTTTGCCGGCGGCGGGCTCGCCATTCAGCAGGTGACCGACGCAGAGCCCGTCGGCACGTTCACGTCGCAACAACAGGCGGATGCAGTCAACGCGATCATCGATGAAGTGTCGACCAAGGCGTTCTTCGTTTTTACGGCCGGTGCCCAATTGCATAGCGGTCGGTGGGCGATCTACGGAAAGTATCAGTTCATGCCGGAGGGGCGTGATTTTCTCATCACGAGCGAGCAGCATGCCATCACGGGAGGCGTGCGATACGCGCTTGGCAGTTCGGGCGCGGACATCACCACACGGCGCCGATAACGGCATCGAGGCCGCGGCCAAGCCAGGGGCGCAATCCCGATGGGTTGCGCCCCTGTTGCGTTGCTGGGTCCCGTCAGCGCAGCGGCCGGGAAAGCCATGGCGATGCTCGCTCCGCGAATCGCAAGGGCCAGTCGCGGGCTTTCGAGATTCCGATGCGTGGACCGCGTGCAACGCGGACCTTGGTTGGGCTGTTACAGGCGATGATCCGCACGGGCCCCTCTTGTAGCCACAATCCCGAGTGCGAGCCTTCGATGCCCATTGCCTCGCAGAGCCGGGCTGGTCCCGAACACAGTTTGCTCAGTTGATCGGTAGCGCGCCGCTCGCACATCACGTCCAACCCGTCGAGCGGCTCCAGCGCGCGTACCAGCACCGCGCCCGGGTATCCGTCACGTTCGGTCACCGCATTGAAGCACCAGTGCATGCCGTAGATGAAATACACGTATGACGTTCCAGGTGGCCCAAACAGGGCGTCGTTTCGCTTGGTTCTCTTGTTCCGGAAACCGTGTGCAGCGGGGTCGTGCGGGCCCACGTACGCTTCAACTTCAACGATGCGACCGATGGTGAGCCGTCCGTTCACGTGTGTTTCCAGGGTGGATCCCAACAAATCACGCGCGACCCGCTCCGTGTCGCGCGCGTAAAACATCGCCGGGTGTGCGACGACGGGAGTCACCTCCTTCTGCTCACGCGCTACTCGTCGGACGGTGTCTGCCGCGGACGCTGTAGCACCTTTGCCATTCGCTGCAGGATGCGCCTGACTTCGGAAACCGGCTCGTCAAAGAGACCCCCTCGGCGGCGGCACGTCCGGAGACGATTCCGCGCTCTCGCCTGCGTCCGCCGGTTGCGGCGCGCCACCGATTGACTCGGCCGCGGCTGGCCGGGATGGCGGACGGTCTTCGTGTGGCCGGCCTCCTTTGCTTCCGCGGCGCGCGCCAAGCGAGACCCGGTGTGATGACTGGCTCACGACCCGGTCAACGGGTGGTGCATCCGGAGCTTCGGAGACCTCACGAGGTCTGGTCGGTGAAGCACTGTCGCCGCGGTGGCCCTTTGATCCCCGTCGCGCTCCCGGACCCGTTCGCCGGCGCGGCGTCTCCGCGACTGGACGTGATGGCAAGTCCTCCTGCTCAGACGTCGGCTCCGTCTTCTCGTTCTGGATGCTCTCGTCCTTCGTTCCTCGTGTCGTTTTTCGCTTTCGACGAGTGCGTTTGGGAGGTGTCTTGTCGTCGTCGGGTGGCTCCGCCTCGTCGGATCCGTTTGTATCAGCTTTCCGCGCACGCGATTTCGACCGACGGGGGGTGGCCCGTTTGGTGCGTTTCTTCGGCGCCGGCTCGCTCCCCGGATCCGCCGTAACTGATTCCGCCTCGTCGGCGGCGCCAGGCGCCAGCTTGAGCAGGTACTGGTCGTCGTCACCCTTCACGAGTTCTATCAAGCCGGCGTCGTGCGCCTGCCGGAGAACGCGGGGAAACCGCTTGGCATCGAGCGCCGCCTCCGCGGATTCGCCCGCCATTTCCGCCATGGTCTCACACACCTGTTCGGCATCGGTCGACTGTTCGCCAACGGCGCCGATCTTCACCAACGCATCCCTGAGCAGCTCGAACGTGTCGGTGAGCGTCAGGGCGGACGAGTCATCACTTCCGCGGCGTGGACTTCGCCGCCGGCGCGACCGAGCCGGGCTCTTCTTGTGCGCGGGCACGGCTGGGGCCTCCGCCACTGCGGGCAAGACATTGGCATTCGGCCCGACGTCAACCTCGTGCTGGCCGTTCTCGAGTTTGGTAATGGTGAGCAGTCCCCGCCGACTGGCTTCGAGCACGAACTTGCTGAAGCGATTGAACCCAGCCTCCTTCTCCGCAAAGCTCGGGTCGATGCTCAGCATAACCTGCTTCAATCGATCCGAGCGCATCACATCGCCGCCTTCTCGCATTCGCTGCACGGCCTCGACGACGAGTTCCCACGGATCGCGCTGAACGTGCTCCACGTCACTGGACTTTGTCAGCCCGGTCAACTCACTGTAGCTGTAGTACTCGTCGCAATTCTGGATCAAGAGATCACTCGACGACTCGCGAAGACCAACTCCGATCACGTATTTCCCGTACTCCTTGAGTTTCAGAACGAGCGCCGAGAAATCCGAATCGCCGGAGAGGAGAATAAACAGTCCGATTTCCGGTCTCGTGAACACGAGTTCGAGCGCATCGATGGCGAGGCGTATGTCGGTGGCATTCTTCTTATTCGCACCGAAGGCAGGCGCAAAGATGAGATCGATGGATGCTTCCGACAGCGGGACGATGTACTGCGGATAGCGGCGCCAGTCTGCGTACGCCCGTTGGACCGACACCTTCCCTTTGATGATATCGGAATCGAGGAGTTTCCGAAGTTGTGTTTGGAGGTCCGATCGAATACCCAGTGTGACGTTATCGAAATCAATGAGGAGCGCGGCATGCTGCGTACCGGGACTTGCGCCGCCCGTTGCCGCTCGGGGAGATCGCCAGGACGTTGAGTGGGTCACGTGGCACTCACTTCCAGGCCCACGGACCGCGCCAATTCCGTCCGTTTCACTTGCCCGTTGCCGGAGCGTGGAAACGTGTCAAGAAACCGGACGAGGTCCGGGACCTTGTAGTCCGCTATTTGGTCGCCGCAGAAATCCTTGAGCTCATCGGCCGTGATGATCGCGCCCTCGATGGGAATCACACAGGCGGCGATCAGTTCGCCGAGGATCTCGTTGGGCACGCCCACGACGCACGCGTCTTCGATGGCCGGGTGGGTTCGGAGCAGATCTTCCACTTCTCGCGGAAAGACGTTGTACCCTCCGCGAATGATCATCTCGTCGCGCCGGCCGACGATCGTGACGTAACCGTCCGCGTCGAGTCCCGCCAGGTCACCGGTCAGGAAGAATCCGTCATCGCTGAAGGCCGCGGCGGTCGCCATGGGCATGCGGTAGTAGCCCAGCATCACGTTCGGGCCTCGCACGGCGACCTGGCCGGTGGCTCCGGGGTCAAGGGCTGCGCCGGGCTCGGGCGTTACCAGCTTCACCTCGACGCCCTCGAGCGGTTGCCCCACCGAGGTCTCGCGCAGGTCAGCCGGATCGTCAAACCGGGTGATGGTCACGGTCGGAGACGTTTCTGTGAGGCCATACGCGATTTGCACGTCGTTCCAGCGACGGATTCGGCGAACCAACTCCACGGTGACCTTGCTTCCCGCAACAATCCCCGTCCGCACGGTCGACACGTCCGTGGTGTCGAATCCCGTGTTGCGCATCAACAGCTCAAACGTCGTCGGGACGCCATGGCAGACGGTGATCAGCTCACGCTCAATGAGTTCCAGGGCCCGTGCCGACTGGAATCGTTCCAACAGCACAAGGGTCCCACCGGCAATCAGCGTCGTCAAGACAATCTGAAAACCAAAGATTGTGAAGAGCGGCACAAAGCAGAGGACCCGATCGTCCGCCGACAACCGCAACACCTCAGCAGTCCGAGCCGACGTCAACACGAGGTTCTCGTGCGAGAGCATGACACCCTTGGGTTTTCCCATGGTCCCTGACGTATACAGCACCGCCAACGTCGTGCGCGCGGCGTCGAGCGGCTCCGGTTCGACCGTGCCACGCTGCCCCCGAAGGAGCAAGGAATCGAACTGCACGATGCGGTCGCCTTCCCAAAACTCGTCGCCGCCGACAGCGGCAATGAACTGGAGGTCGGGGAGGTCGGTGATCAGGTCGTCGAGGAGTTCGATATCGGTTTCGCCGAGCGCAACCACAGCGACTTTAGACTCGGTGTGTCGCAGCTGGTACTTCAGCTCCTGGTACGTCACCGCGGGGTTGATGGGAACCAGGACCGCTCGCAAGCGGGCGACGGCCAGCAGCGTGAGCACCCATTCGGGCCCGTTGGCCATCGCAATGGCGACGCGGTCTTCTGCTTCGACTCCCGCATCGCGCAACGCCGCAGCGAGCGCTTCGGCGCGGGATTCCACCTGCCGGTAACTCCAGCGGCGGGACCCGGCGACGAGACATTCGCGGGTCGAGTGCTCCGCGGCGCGCTTCGTGAAGAGCCGCCCGAGCTCGTACGTGGTTACCAACTTCTTCTACCGGACATCCCTCAGCCCTTCAAGGTACCTGAACGACATTTTGCCAACAAGAAGTGGTCAACCACGAGAGGGACACGACGCGGCTATCCACCTACGACCTTGACCACCACCCGTTTCTTGCGCTGTCCATCCCATTCTCCGTAGAACACGCGCTGCCACGGGCCGAGGTCGAGTGATCCATCCGTTACCGGCACGATCACCTCGTGGCCGACTGTCAGGCTACGAAGGTGCGCGGCGGCGTTGTCCTCGCCGGTGGCATTGTGTCGGTATGTCGCCGGATTCCAGGGAGCGACCCGTTCTTCAAGCCATTCGAGTATGTCTTCCCACAAGCCGGATTCATGGTCGTTGACGAACACGGACGCCGTGATGTGCATAGCGGATACCAGAACAAATCCTTCGCGGACGCCGCTCCGCGCCACTTGCTCGGCGACGTCATCCGTGATGTCGATGATCTCCTGCCGCTCCTTCGTCTTGAACCAGAAGTAGTGTGTGTGCGCTTTCATCGACGCCTCCCAAAGACAATCACACGGCGCGCGCATGCGGAGGGAGAGCGGCTCACGGCGCTTGACGGCAGCCGCGGCCGATTGGGTACCGAAGATGACGTCAGAGCGATTGCAGGTGCTGGAGCGTGTCTTCCCCGTAGAACATCCGTATATACTTGCCCTGAACCGGCGTGAGCCGTCTGACGGACCAGCTCAGGTACACGAAATGTGGTTCGGTTGGCGTGACACGCGGGTGCATACCGCAGGCCTGCGGCAGACGGTTCCCTTTGCGGGTGTTACATGTGGAGCACGCCGTCACGACGTTGGTCCATTCGTTGGTCCCGCCACGTGAGAGCGGAATCAAATGGTCACGTGTCAGCGACTCCCGAAACCGCAGTTCGCTTCCATTTCGGCCGCAATACTGACAGCGATACCGGTCGCGCGCAAACAGAAACGTGTTGGTCACCTGACGCCGGAACTTCCGAGGCACGTGAACAAACCGAACCAGCCGAATGACGGCCGGCTTGGGAATCGTGAGCCGCGCGCTGCGCATGACGCGCTGACCGTCGGCCTCGACGATTTCCGCCTTTTCGTCCAGGACCAACCGCAGCGCCCGACGCACAGGTACGAGCGTGAGCGGCTCAAACGACGCGTTGAGAGCTAGACAACGCATGGCGCACCCCTTAAAGAGAGCCCCGCTCGCTCCCGGAAAACGAGCGGGGACTCCACGAACCATGTAATGTTATACCCCGGTCTAACATGTTGCAATAGGTGGGCTTGCACTGCCACCGGAGGACGGCGATGCTGACACGAGAACAGCTGCGGCTCCGAATCGAGCAACACCGGGAGGGGCTCCTCACGCTGGAAGACCTCTCGGCCTGGGCCGAGGAGGCCTTCCGCGACGAGCAGTTCGAGCCCGCATATGCTCAGCAAATCCAAGAGGTTCTGGCCCTCCTCAGGGACACCACGGATCCGCACCGGTTCCGCTGGGAGGAACCCGACTGGGACATGATCGTCGATGCCCTTGGCTCCTGACGGCCTGCCCCACCAACCCGCATGAGGGTCCCCCTCGCCGTACTCGTATGGATCCTCCTCAGCTCGATCTGGGGGTCCACGTGGCTCTTCATCAAGATTGGTCTGGCTGACCTGCCCCCTTTCACATTCGCGGCGATGCGGTTCTCGATTGCGCTGCTCCCCCTACTGGTGTATGCGCGGCTCCGCGGCATCCCGATTCCGCGTGGCCGCTCCGACTGGCGCCTCATGATCTCGACGGGCGTACTGACGTTTGGCGTGACCTACGGACTGGTGTTTTGGGGAGAGCAGTTCATCTCGTCCGGCCTCGCCGCGCTGCTGTTTGCCACGTTCCCCCTCTTCGGATTGATCATCGCCCATTACATGCTCCAATCTGAGAAGATGACGCCGGCCAAGATCGTGGGTGTCCTGATGGGCATTGTGGGTGTGGCGCTCGTGTTCTCCGACGAGTTGCGCACCGCCGACTCTCGCGCCCTGTTCGGAAGCGCGGCGCTGATCGTGTCCGCTGCCTCCGCGGCGTACGCTGACGTGCTGATCAAGTTGCGTGGACGTCACATCGACCCCGCCATCATGACGATCGTGCAGATGGCGTGTGGAATCGTCCCGCTCGCCGTGCTCGGCGTGATGGTGGAGCGAGGCGTAACCGAAATTCGCTGGACGGCAATTACTGTGTTTTCGCTGCTTTACCTGGCGCTGGTCGGCTCCGCGCTGGCGTTTGTTCTGCTGTATTGGCTCATCCAGCATATGGCCGTCACGAAGACCATGTTGATCACCTTCGCGACGCCGCTGGTCGCCGTCTTTTTGGGTGTCGCATTTTTGGAGGAGGAGTTGAGTTGGCCCATTGCCGCCGGGGGCGTTGCGATTCTCTTGGGAATGGGGCTCACGATGTGGGAGCAGGGTGAAACCTTCAAGCGGGCTCGCCCCAGTGTCACTACGATTCCGCAGACTCCGCATGAAGAGAAACCTCTCAGGAATCTCCGGCCGCTACCACCAACTCAGCGGTTTCGCTCGTAGGAGAGATTCCGCGGCGAGAACTGCCATTCATACGTCCGTGTATAGGGCTTGGCGGTGGGTGTCGGCGGCACTCCCGCGGCAAACTCGGCAGTGACACGAACCGTGACGATGTCGTCGAAATCGTTCGTGGGATCAGAGTCGTTGCTATTGATGGATTCGGCTTCATCTTGATCGACGAACCGCACCGACACGTCGAACAGAGTGACGTTCTCCACCAATACCTCGCCGGCAGGACTTCCGTCCGGGTTGTATCGCGTAGCCCGCATCAAGCGGTCGCCGTCGAGGTAGTAGATGACCGGGGCCAATTTCTGAACAAAGGTGCCGAACCGGTCGAGCAGAAACCCGCCGCTAAACCCCGCAAGCTGACCGGCAATCTGCGTCGCGTCCGTGAATCCAACCGACCATTTATTCCCCCCTTTTTTGACCGAACTCTCGACAAGAACGAGGCGGCGCTGATCAATCGACTGCAGGCGCGCGAGATCCCCTACCTCCAAATCGTAGTCCGGCA
>JBFHWR010000049.1:0-15376 GCA_041599395.1 Gemmatimonadales bacterium
CCTTATTCTTGTACTCGTTCAAGAACGTCATCCACTTGCGGAAATTTGCCTTCCACTCGATTTCATCCTGCGTGGTCCAGTCAAACCAATACGAACCATGGTTTGTCCGGCTCGGCTGATAGAACTGCCACAACGATGGTAAGGTGTAGCTGTCGTGCCAATCTGATTCGCGTGCCCGCGTCACGTCGCGATTCGCCTCGTAGATGGTCATCGTCGGATCGAGCACAAATCCGAGTTCGAGCAGCTCCTGCATGACGGCGGTCCACCGTTCGCTTCCCGGTTCGGACGCCTGCTTCCACAGCCGTCCGGCTTGCCCAAAGCGATGATACTCATTGTTGTAGTTGTAGTCCGTTGGGAAATGCTGGACCGTACGATCGTCAAACAGGGCTTCCGGGAGGCCGTACCAGTGTTCCATGCTGCCTAAGCCAAGACGCGCTGCGTCCAACACGTTCATTCGGGCCACGCCCATCTGTCCCAGGTGCGCCTGCGTGCCCAGACCGTGCTTGTTCGCTTCATCGATCAACGCCGCCATGACCAGAGGATCGTACGAGCCCAACTTGAATCCGTCCACGCCCTTCTGGGCCGCCCAGCGCACGTAGCGGCGGGCCGCGTCCGGATCCGCAATCGGTCCGTCTTCCCAACCGCTCCCCGGTCGCACGTAGACAAATAGGCGGGGCGCAACGATCGCATTGTCGGCGCTCCGAGCCCGGGCGCTCAGCGTCCAATCAACGCCGTTTCCAGACCCGGGGTCGCGCACCGTGGTGACGCCGTGAGCCATCCACAACTTGTAGACATACTCCGCAGGCGTGCCTTGGCTCCGACCACCTATGTGCCCATGCAGATCGACGAACCCCGGCAGCACGTACATCCCATGCGCGTCGATTTCCTTCGTGGCGTCCTGCGGCCGGCCCGACTCGTCGATGGGGGCTCCCGGACTCCCCACGCTCGCGACCCGACGAATCCGGTTCCCCTCGATTACGACATCCATCGGCCCCCGGGGTGGCGCGCCCGTGCCATCGATCACGGTGGCGCCGCGAATGATCAGCCGTTCAAAAGGACCCTCACCCTCATCCAGGCCACGATTCGGAGCAGGCTGCACGGCACTCTGGGCTGGCTGAGCATGAGACCGGTCCGGAACGGCGGCCACAACGGTGAAACCAACGAGTGGGAGGAACACGGTTCGGAGGCGCATTCTTTGATCCTTTAGAACGGAGGGTGATGAAGACACACTCGAAAGGCGATCAAGGCACCGGCCAGCGCTCTCCCGAGTGCGCCCTTGTTGATCGGGCACCCGACGAGTAATCTGGTCCCCACAATCTATGTCCGTTTCTTCGGGTCCGCACGAGATGAGCACGGAGCGCAGGTCCGAAACGGCTCCGTCATTCGAGATCAGACCGCTCGTCACCGAGCAAGAATTTGTTGCGTGTCTCGAGTTGCAGCGCGCCACCTGGGGGGACGACTTCCGGGAGCTGGTCCCCGCGGCTCTCCTTCAAATCACGCAGAAAGTCGGCGGTGTCGCCGCCGGCGCGTTTGACAGTCACGATACGCTCATCGGATTTGTCTACGGGATATCCGGGATTCGGGACGGCGTCCCCTCCCACTGGTCGCATATGCTCGCCGTGCGGCAGGAACTCCGCGGCCGGGGAGTCGGTCAAGCTCTCAAGCGGTATCAGCGGGAGGTGCTTCGGGCCCTCGGCGTCGAGCAGGTGTTTTGGACGTTCGACCCCCTCGTCGCGCGGAACGGCCACTTGAACCTGATGCGGCTCGGCGCCACCGTCACCGAATACGTACCCAACATGTACGGCGACACGTCGATGAACCAAACGGATTCGGTCATCGGTACTGATCGTTTCATCGTACGATGGGATCTGATGGCCGACGCGGACGCGACAATGCCTCTTGTCTCCACTCGACAGCAGGAGCAAGCGCCGATCGTAACCGCCCACGCGGACGCGCCCGACCAGGAGCCAACACGTGCCCCCCCGCTGCCCGCGGCCCCTCTGGTGCGGGTCGAGGTACCGCAAGACGTGCAGGAACTCAAGCAGCGGGCACCGGCCGCCGCGGCGGCTTGGCGCGCAACGACTCGCCGTGCCTTCCAGCACTACCTCAAGAGCGACTATACGGTACGAGGGTTCGTGCGCGATCGGCTGGAGCATCGGTGTTACTATCTTCTCGCGCGTCGCTAGTCGTGCTGGACCTGTCGCGAGTCACATTACGCCGGATTCGGTTGCCCCTCAAAGCACCGTTCGAGATCTCCTCGGGTCGGGTGAACGATCGCTCGATTACGCTGGTAACGGTCGAGTCGAGTGATGGCGCCGTCGGTTGGGGCGAGTGCGTCGCCGGTGAAACGCCCAATTACTCGAGTGAAACCGTGCACTCAACCTGGCATGCGATGCGGGAGTGGGTCGTGCCGCGCGTGCTCCGCGCCGACGTGACTCGCGCTCGAGATATCCATGCTGTGGTGCAGCGGGACTTTCGGGGAAACCTGATGGCCAAGGCGGCAATCGAAATGGCGTGTTGGGACCTCGAGGCCCGGCTCCGCGACATTCCGCTTGCTCGGCTCCTCGGCGGCGTTCGTCCTGAAATCGAAACGGGCATCTCGCTGGGGATCCAGCCGAGCCCGGACGCCCTGGCTGCACAGGCCGCGGCGGCGGTGGATGTCGGATATCGACGGATCAAACTGAAGATCAAACCGGGCACCGACATCGACTATGTCGAGGCGGTCCGCGAGACAGTCGGCCCCGATGTCGCGCTGTCAGTAGACGCAAACGGTGCCTACTGTCTCGACGACGCCGCGCACCTCGCACAGCTCGACCGCATGCACCTGCTGATGATCGAGCAACCGTTAGCGGCCGGTGACCTGGTGCGACACAGCCGCCTGCAGCGCGAACTGGACACGCCAATCTGCCTGGACGAATCGATTACGTGTGTTGAGGACGCGGAAGACATGGTCACGCTAGGGAGCGGAAGGATCGTCAATATCAAGGCGGGCCGCGTTGGTGGCCTCGCCAGCGCACTTGCCATCCACGATTTCTGTCGCGACACAGGTGTGCCGGTATGGTGCGGCGGAATGCTCGAGAGCGGAATCGGACGAGGCCACAATGTCGCGCTGGCCTCGTTACCCAACTTCTCGCTACCGGGAGATGTCAGCCCAAGCGCACGATATTGGGAGCGGGACATTGTCATCCCCGAGTGGGAGATGAACCGGGGACTGGTCACCGTTCCCAATGCTGCGGGGATTGGCGTCGAGGTGGATGTTGATCGCGTGGACACGCTGACCACGCAACTGGAGACCATCGAACGGTGAACTCGTCTGTCTTGCAGCTGTGCCCGCCCGCCGTACGGAACGCGCTGCTCCAGCTCCGGCACGAGTTGCATCGACATCCGGAGCTGTCATTTCAGGAGAGGCGGACACAGCAAACCCTGCACGCTGCCCTGGCGACGGTGTCACCGGCCTCGCTCGACAAAATTGCGGGAACCGGTCTGCGAGCCCGCATTGCAGGCCGCGATTCGAGCCGACCCTGCGTGGCTATTCGAGGCGACATCGACGCGCTACCGATACAAGAGCAGACTGGTTGCGAGTTCGCATCGGTGCACGATGGGGTCATGCACGCGTGCGGCCACGACGTGCACGCGTCGTGGGCGGTCGGTGCGGCGCATCTGCTTGCGCACGATCCGGCCCTCGGTGATGTCGTGATCTTGCTGCAACCGGGCGAGGAGACAGGTCGCGGTGCGGAGCGCATGCTGAGTGAAGGTGCGCTCGATGATGTTCACGCGATCTTTGGCGCACACGTCGATTCGCGGTTGGAGGTTGGGCAAGTGGTGGCCCAAGATGGCCCGCTCGCGGCATCAGCGGACGTGTTCGAGATCGAAGTCATCGGCAGTGGGTCTCACGCGGCACGACCCCACGAGGGGATCGATCCGATTGTGGCTGGAGCGGCACTCGTGACGTCACTGCAAACGGCAGTAAGCCGGCGGCTCCAACCGGGAACGCCGGCCGTCGCGACCGTCGGGACGTTCAAAGCCGGTACTGCGCCGAACATCATTCCAGACACCGCACTACTGTCCGGGACCCTCCGCGCGCTCGATCCCGAAGTCCGGATTCTCTTGGCCGCGGCGGTCGAGGAGATCGCAACCGGCGTAGCCGCGGCACATGGCGCCCGCGCACGCGTCGCGATACATCGCGGCACCCCGCCGCTGTTGAACGACCTGGCCGCATGCCAGTGGGCTCGTGATGCCGTCCGTGCAATTCTAGGTGACGAGGCGCTTGTTCCACTGCCCAGCGCCAATCTCGCGGGCGAGGACTTTGCGTGTTATCTGGAAACGACGCCGGGTTGCTTCCTCAGAGTGGGGGCGCGGGGGACGGGGCAGGAAGTCATTCCGGCGCACAGCGCTCGATTCCTGCCCGAGGACGACGCGATCCTCGTCGGCGCAGCTGTCCTCGCCCAAACGGCGCGCAACGCGTCGGCTGCGCTCCCGCGGTAGGGGTATCGATCCTCGCTGCGGCTCATCGCGTACGACGACTCGCTCCAACCCCGCCTTCAGCGCGCGGGGAAGGGCTGAACATTCCATTACCGAATATGCTTTCGTCGAACTTGATACCGAGGTGTAGGAAGAAGCCATGGTCCGTCAGAGAGCCACCGGCCAAGTCCTCGTCCCTGAATCCGAAGATGTTGTAGCCACCGGCCAGACGGAGATTACCCGCAATCACGAACCCGAGTTCGACTCCGAGCCCGTACTGACTGCTCTCGCCGTTTCCATTGAAGAGCGTGCGTGCGTTCAACCCAAAGTCCAGCCACGGGGTGAGATCGGTAATGCTCCGCAGGGCGACGAGGTGAGCGTCTGTCCTCGCCTCGACGCCATTGGCTTCATCCCTGACGATCTTGCTGGCGCCCTGTCCTTCCAGCGTCCAGGAGTCCGTGAGCTTCCGACTCGCATGGAGCGACAACACGTGTGCTTCTCTGCGCGTGCGCGGAGCGCTACCTCGGTCGTCGCGCTCCAACTTGTGCTCGTAGCGCATCAAGGCGTTCCAGTCTTTTTGTTCGACTTGACGCCACGCGAACCCGAGCTGTGAGCGTTCATAGAGCCTCTGTTTGAAGAGCACGCTGACAGCTGTGCGTCCAAGCACCGACCAATCGCGACTCAGCTTCTTCGCGAGGCCGAGTGTCCCAAACATTTCCTCGCCGGGGGAGCTGGTCCGGAACTCAACGCGCGCGGTACCGCGGAAAGTTGGACCGCGAGTGTATTCGAGCCCCACACCCACGGCGGCAGCGTCCTGCTCTCCCGAGCCTTTGATCGGCTTCACTCGTTCCACTGAGGCGTCGAGCCGCAGCCCTTCGCTCAAGGTCCACCGATTCCGCAGGCCAATCGCCGCCTGGCCTTCTCTCCCGCTGATCGCGTCCCGAACACGATATTCCGTGAATACGTGGCCCGACTCCAGATAGTCACCCGACAGTCCAAGCACTGTGGAGTGGAGGAACTGATTGGTGTTGAGGGCGTAGGGGCCCGCAAACGAGGAGATCAACTCGTGTTTTGCGTAGAGCCGGAGGCGCTTCATCAGCCGGATGTCGCCTCCCACCTCAGCACGTCGTTGCTTCGTCTCGGAAACATCCTGCTCATACTCACCGAAAATCGTGCCTCTCGATCCCACCTTCCCCGAAAGCCGCAGGCGGAGTGCACTGGTTTCATTCGGTGTAGCTCCAACGGTCGCCGTACTGGCAGGGGTGCTCGATTCGTGGCTGCGGCGGAACCCAAGTTCCCACCGCAGGTGGTCGGAGATATCCTGTTCAAAGCCGACTGACACGCCCTCGCGCCTTCCTCCGACCAATCGATCTTCGATTCGCAACGCCTCGGCGAATATCCGATGGTTCTCATCGAGACTCACCCGTCCGCGCGCGCCAAGTGAGAGACGTCCCCCGGACACGCCTGCTGACGGATTGAAGAAGGACTTGCCGGTCCACAGCCCGAAGATGCGGAAGTCAGCGGCAGAGGATCGGTGGCGAATCTCGCCACTGACCGCCTCGCCATGCGCCGTGCCCGCGCTGTCCGTCGCGACGAACTCCCCGAACACAAACGTCTGCTCACCCACTTGTATCGCGGTGTTGGTCGAGATGATCTCATTGGACCCAAACGGGTTCTCATCACGCACGTACGAACCACCAATTTCAAGGCCTTCCTGCGGCGAGAACTGCCCGCTGGCGCCGTAAATCCAGAACTCGTCACCTCCGGTTTCCGCTTCATACGAGATGCGAATCGAGACGGGATTCAGGTTTTCATCCACGCTCGGAATCGGCCGCCGGAAAATGAGTCGACCGGTGAATGGTTCGATTGTGTAGTCTGCAAACCGCGCCTGCGGCTCCGTGACCAGGATGATGGTTGGATCGTTCCGATCACGTGTAAGCAGTTCAACACGCTCGCTGTTGATGATTCCTTCCGGCCGGCTCAACTGGTACGGACCGGAGACGCCCTGGCCCGGAAGCTCGTCGACGACCATCCCAGAGCGCCCGCGCGTGGCAAATGCATCTATCTGTGCCCAGCCCGTCTCGAGGTGGTGCCGTGCGCCGTTCAAACTTCGCGTAAACGCCCCGAGCGTTCGCGTCTCGTTCACCTGCGGCGTGAGATAGTCACCGTACATCAGGTACGAGCGGTCCTTGTCGATGCGTGCAAACATTCGGTTACGCGATTGCGCGTCGAATTCCTTGAGCGACGCATCTCCGTACATGGGATACAGCTCGTCCGGTCGGATGTCCCTAAACAGCCGGGCGCGTTCGTCCTCTTCTGAATCGAGGCGCAGCGTGACGAGATAGTCATCGGCCAGCGTGCCCTTCAGGAACAGGACACCACGCCCGGCCACCCGATGCCTGCCGTCGTCACTGTCCACGGAGAAGTCCCGCAGCTCATCCTCAAACCGGTTCCGTACGGGGAACAGCGGATTCACTTTCTTACTCCGGAAATCCCAGCGTCCTTCCAACAGGCCGGTGATCAGCAGCGGCCGCTGCGCCGGCTCGAACGTCAGGATCGTCTGGTTGCTGAGCCCGCTTGAGGACACACGGATTTCGCTGCGTCCGTCGCGGTCACCCAGCTGCGCCGGGGCGCGCAACATCACTTGACGCTCCCCACCAGTTACGAGGGTTTGGACACCCGGCTCGTCGGGGTCAGCGTCTTCGACCTGCCACTGTCCCAGGGTCACCTCGAGCGTGACCGTTGTCGGCGTAGGCATCAGCCCGCCGCCAGCGTCGCGAATCCGGATGCGCACCGGGATCAACGTATTGCCATCCGCCGGGATCGTGACACGGGGAACGGCGATTTCCATCGACCCGGTTCGGCGCACTCCGAGTATCGTGCCCGACGAATCGGATCCTGCACGCTCCGGCAGCCGGGAGTTGTTGTGCGTGAGCGTCCGGTTCGGAAGCACACTTCGGAACACACCGTACTCGGTCTGGGGAGTCTCAGGCGCAAGGTGCTGGTCTCCGAGCGGCACAACGCTCCCGTCGGCGGCCCGTAGCGTATCGATGAATGCCGCGCTCACGTCGCGTAATCCACGACGGACCTCGACCTCGGCGATCAGACTACTGGAAGGTGAGCCAATCGCAAAGTCGGCCCGGTGGAGTTCTCCGCGCTTGAGATCGGCAAACCGATTCGCGCCGTTCTTCGCATGCCGATTGCTGAGCGGGACCAGCTCAGCCCCTTCGGGTAGGGAGGTGACGTCCACCTTGAGGACGTGGAGGCGAGGGCTCAGACCAGTGAAACTGTACTTCCCTTCCAAATCGGTGACGACGGACGACCCGTCCTCGAGATAGATCCGAACACCGGGAACGCCAGGTTGCATCTGACCCGCGCACTCGCAATCCGCGTACACCTGCCCGACAATCATGGCTTCGTCGGTCAGTACGCCTCCCCGAACCAATACCCGGGCGGCCGCCTGATTTGATGCAGTTCCACCCGCAGAGCCAATTGCCTGTGCCCGGTTCACCCCGTCACCCAGTTCCGCGCCGGGCCCAACCACCAGACGATACGTGAGAACCACTGTGCCTTCAGGCGGAACTTCATCGACCGAGAATTCGAGCCGCGGCCCCGGCGCGCCCGCCGGATTCGACGTCGCGACACCGTTCAGCCGCGCGGTTCGGTTCACGTACCGGAAGCCCGCCGGGAGCTGGTCCTCGATCACGACGTCGGTGACAGGCGTCAAACCGACGTTACGCAGCTCGAGCACATAATCGACCACGTCGGCGATTTCCACCTCGCCGCGCGACGCCGTTTTCTCCAGGAACAGGATTTCCGCTGGATTGACGATAGCCGGAACGTCCGTCACCGAGTTATTGGCCGCCCCAATGTCCTGCGAACTCTCCACCCAGGCGGAGTTCACGACTTGTGGTACCGCCGCCGCGCCGACTCCCACCGTGAGCGTGATGGTGGTCGACGCCGACACCGGCACGGGACCGGGCGTCGTGCACGTCACGACCTCACCCTGTGCGGAACAGCTCCACCCCGGTCCCGCTCCGGAAATGAAGGTCAGACCGCGTGGCAGCGTATCGGTCACTGTGATGGGACTGGTTGCCGCGGCCGTGCCTTCATTGGTCACTGTCAGCTCAAAAACACCAGGCTGGCCTACAGTGAACTCACCCGTATGCCGCTTTTGGATGGTCAGATCCACTGCCGTAACGACGGTCGTCACGCGATTCGATGGATCCGTGCCGTCGTTGTTCGCGGCAATGCCGTCGAGCGTGCTCGAACTACTCGACGCGATATTCACCAGGGTGCCCGACGACGGCGCCGTCACCGTGACCGTGTACGTGACGCTTGCACCGTTCGCAAGGCTTCCAATCAACGGCCATGTCACAACACCGTTCGAGATTGTTCCTCCGTCCGAAGCGGATACGAAGGTCACACTGGGGGGCAACGTGTCGCTCACCAGGACGTTGGCCGCGGCGCTGGGACCGCCGTTCGTGACCGTGACCGTGTAGGTCAAATCGTTGAAGGCCACAACGGTCGAGGGTCCGGTCTTTGTCACCGCCACGTCTGCTTGTGCGGTAACGTCCGTTTCCACGCGGCTCTCCGGGGCGCTTCCGTCGTTGTTCGACTGATCCGGATCCCCGGTCTCAGAGGCGGCCGCCGCAATGTTGACGGTAGTTCCCGACGGCGGCGCGGTGACCGTCACGCTGTACGATACACTTGCCCCCATCGGCAGCGTCGCAATGGGCGGCCAGACAACTACACCACCGGTTGCCGAGCCGCCGTCAGAGGCGCCACCAAATCCTCCGTTCGTCGGCAAGGTGTCGATCACGATGACTCCAGCCGCTGCGCTCGGCCCGTTGTTGGTCACCGTCACCGTGTAGACGATCGGCTCTCCGGCCAGTACGCTGCTCGGTCCGGACTTGGTCACCACGAGGTCGGCTTGCTCCGTCACCGCCGTGCTGACCCGGCTCGACGGGGCGCTTCCATCGTTGTTCGTGGGATCGGGATCCCCGGTGCTCGACGTGCTCGCGGCGATGTTCACTGCAGTCCCCGACGATGGCGTGGTCGCGTCGACCGTAAAGACGACGCTCGCGCCACTCGCCAAACTCGGCAGCACCGGCCACGACACGACACCACCGACCTCTGTTCCGCCACTCGAGGCGGTCTGGAAGCTCGCGCCCGCGGGCAGCGTGTCGGTCACGAGCACATTGGTCGCCGTGCTGGGACCGGTGTTTGTGACAGTGATGACGTAGCTCACCGATTGTCCGGCCAGTGCGGTGGCTGGGCCGGTCTTCGTTACAGCCAAGTCGGCCTGTTCGGTGACCGCCGTACTTACGCGGCTCGAGGGATCGCTTCCGTCGTTGTTCGTCGGGACCGGATCCGTCGTGGCGGCAGCGGCAGCCGCAATGTTGAGGGCCGTCCCCGAGTTGGGAGCAAGCACGTCAACCGTGTACGTCACGGAGGCCCCATTTGCCAGGCTGGCGATCACAGGCCACGTGACGACTCCCACCGCTTCTGCTCCGGCGTCCGAAGCACTTTGGAACGTGGCTCCTGCCGGTAACGTGTCGGTCACGACGACATTGACCGCGGCGTTCGGACCGTTGTTGGTCACCGTGATCGTGTACGTTACCGGAGCGGCGGCAAGTGCCGCGGCCGGCCCGGCTTTCGTAACGGCGATGTCGCCTAGCGGCTGATACCCCACCGCACTCGCGGAGGCGACTCCACCGGATGGCACCGACACCGTCTGCGGATCCGTACCTGTCAACACCATTCCAGCCGGGACACTTGCATCATCGACGTCGACCGTCGTCGGTCCGGCGGGAACGACGGCACTGAAGTTACCGCTCGCATCGGTCACAACGGTCTGTTGCACCGAGAGTGTGTCGGTTATGACGACACTGACTCCTGCCAGATCGGGCTCACCAGCCTGCTGGACGCCGTCCCCATTCGTGTCACTGAAGAGATGTCCCGTCACGGTTCCGGAAGCGAGCTGGAACCCGACCGGAGCCGTATCCTGGGAACCGCCCGCCGGCACCGTTACCGTCTGCGGATCGGTACCCGTCCGCACGGCGCCAGCCGGTAGCGAAACGTCATCCACGTCGGCAGTCGCGGGACCGGCGGTCACGGCTGCACTGTAATTACCGCTGGCGTCGGTAATCACGGTCTGCACGATGCCGAGCGAGTCGGTGATGATGACAGCGATGTCGGCCAGATCAGGCTCTCCGGCTTGCTGGACGCCGTCGCCGTTCGTGTCGGCAAACAGGTGGCCCGTGATCGTTCCCGTTGCGAGTTGGAACCCAACCGGCGACGTGCCTTGCGATCCGTCTGCCGGCACCGTCACGGTCTGTGGATCAGTTCCTGTCAGCGTGGCCCCCGTCGGGAGAGACGAGTCGTCGACATCGGCACTGGTAGGACCGGCGGTAACGGTTGCGCTATAATTGCCGCTGGCATCGGTGGTCACCGTCTGCATGATGCCCAGTGAGTCGGTGATGACCACGTCGATCCCTGTCAGATCGGGCTCGCCCGCTTGCTGAACGCCATCGCCGTTCGTATCGGCAAACACGTGGCCCGTGACTGTTCCAGTGGCAAGCTGGAAGCCAACGGGCGCCGTCGGTTCTACACCGGCCGCCGGCACCGTGACAGTCTGCGGATCCGTCCCGGTGAGGACCGTCCCCGCCGGTAATGTCGTCTCATCGACATCGGCGGTTGTCGGCCCAGCCGGCACGACTGCACTGTAATTGCCGCTTGCATCTGTGATGACGGTTTGAGTTCCGCCAAGTGAATCGGTGATGGCAACTGCAACACCGGTGAGATCAGGCTCGCCAGCCTGCTGCGCACCGTCACCATTCAGGTCGGCAAACACGTGGCCCGTGATTGTGCCCTCGTCATCCGTGACCATCACGGTGACCTGTTGCACTCCGGATTCAATCGCGTTCGTAACCGCGTCAATGTCTATCACGACCGACTCGTCACCTTCGAGCACGACGTCGTCAGCGGCGGCCACCGTCATCGATCCACTGGCCGCCAAGGCGGGAATCACAATCTGGACTCCCGATCGGGAGTAATCATCGGTCAGCGTTGCCGATCCGCTGAACGCAAGATCGACCGTTACGACTTGGCCACTCAAGCCCGACAACGTCGCGGTCACCGTCGCCGGATTGTCGGTCCCCGGTTCTCCCAGCACTACCTTGTCGACCGTCAGCGTGACAGTCGGCATGGCCTCGTCATCTGTATTCGTTACGGAGATGATGACATCTCCAACCGGATCGAAGACGTCGTCGGAACTCGCGTCATCCACGCTGACGGTCACAGTGATTGACTGGTCACCATCGTCGACGGCATCGTCGACCCCGGTCACGGTCACTGTTTGCGAGACGTTCCAGTTGGCTGGCGTGAACGTCAGCGTCGCAGGACTGACGGAGACCTCCCCGAGATTCGCGCTCACAACCGTGAGCACCACGTTTGAGGTCGGTTCTGCATCCAGCACGACACTCAGATCATCCGTTCCGCCCGCCTCGGTGACCGTCGAGCTGCCACTGGATTCGGTGACGGTAATGCCGGCCACGTCGTCGTCGCCGTTCGTCACCGAGACGGTCTGATCTCCGACGGGATCAAACACGTCGTCAGAGTTTGCGTCGTCAACAGCGATCGTCACGGTGATCACCTGTGCTCCGTCCACGAGCGCGTCGTCCACTCCCGTCGTCGTCACCGTCTGCGCCACGTTCCAGTTGGCGGGCGTGAACGTGAGCGTCGCCTGATCGACCGTCGTCTCACCCACATCCCCGCTGCTGACAGTCAAGACCACGTTGGACGCCGGCTCGGCGTCAAGCACGATGTCAAACGTGTCCGTCCCACCCGCCTCGGTCGTTGCCGTGCTGCCTCCGGTCTCCGTGATGCTGAACCCGGCCACGTCGTCATCGGTATTCGTCACCGAGACCGTCTGATCAGCCACCGGATCAAAGGTGTCATCCGAGTTCACATCATCAACCGCCAGCGTGATGGCAAACACCTGGTCCCCGTCGTCGGTCGCATCGTCCACCCCGGTCACCGTCACCGTCTGCGCCACGTTCCAGTTGGCAGGCGTGAACGTGAGCGTCGCTTGGTCCACCGTCGCCTCGCCTACGTCTCCGCTGCTCACCGTCAAGACCACATTGGACGTCGGCTCGGTATCAAGCACGATGTCAAACGTGTCCGTCCCACCGGCCTCGGTCGTCGCCGTGCCGCCTCCGGTCTCCGTGATGCTGAACCCGGCGGAGTCGTCATCGGTGTTCGTCACCGAGATCGTCTGATCGGCCAGCGGATCGAACGCGTCGTCCGAGTTCACATCATCAACCGCCAGCGTGATGGCAAACACCTGGTCCCCGTCGTCGGTGGCATCGTCCACGCCGGTGACGGTCACCGTCTGCGCCACATTCCAGTTGGCGGGCGTGAACGTGAGCGTCGCCTGATCCACCGTGGCCTCGCCGACATCCGCGCTGGTCACGGTCAGCACCACATTGGAGGTGGGCGCGGAACCCAGCACCACGTCAAACGTGTCCGTCCCACCGGCCTCCGTGGTTGCCGTGCTCCCCCCGCTCTCAGTGATCGTGAAGCCGGCTGTATCGTCATCAGTGTTCGTCACGGAGACGGTCTTGTCGGCCAACGGATCGAATGTGTCGTCCGAGTTCACATCATCAACCGCTAGCGTGACGTCGAACACCTGGTTTCCATCGTCGGTCGCATCGTCCACGCCGGTGACGGTCACCGTCTGCACCACATTCCAGTTGGCGGGCGTAAACGTGAGCGTCGCCTGATCCACCGTCGCCTCGCCGACATCCCCACTGGATATAGTCAGCACGACATTCGACGCCGGTTCCGAATCCAACACCACGTCAAACGTGTCTGTCCCACCGGCCTCCGTTGTGGTTGTCCCGCCTCCCGTCTCTGTGATCGAAAAGCCCGCCGTATCGTCATCCGTATTGGTGACTGACACGGTCTGGTCAGGAACCGGATCAAACGTGTCATCGGAGTTCACATCATCGACGGATACGGTCACATCGAACACCTGATCCCCGTCGTCGGTCGCGTCGTCAATGCCTGTCACGGTGACCGTCTGCGCCACATTCCAGTTCGCCGGCGTAAACGTGAGCGTGCCGGGAGCCGCCGTACCCTCGCCCGGATCTCCACTCGTCACCGTCAAGACGACATTCGTAGTCGGTTGCGCGTCCAACACGATGTCGAACGTGTCGGTGCTGCCAGCCTCTGTCACGGACGTGCTGCCGCTCTCGGTGACGCTGAACCCGGCAACGTCGTCATCGGTGTTCGTGACGGACACGGATTGATCGGGCAACGGGTCGAACGCGTCATCGGACGCTGCATCGTCGACGGCCACCGTCACACTGAATGTCTGATCGCCATCGACGAGCGCATCATCCACGCCCGTGACCGTCACTGTCTGTGGGGTGTTCCACGTCGCCGATGTGAATGTGAGCGATACAGGGCTCGTGGTGGCTTCGCCCAAGTCGTCACTCGTCACGCTGAGCACGACATCCGACACCGGCTCGGTGGTGAGAACCACATCGAAGGAATCCGTCGTTCCAGATTCAGCAACGGCTGTCGAACCGCCCGTCTCCGAAATCGTGAAGCCGGCCGTGTCGTCATCGGCCGTCGTAACGCTCACCGTTTGATCCGGCAGCGGATCAAAGACATCGTCCGAGTTGGCGTCGTCCACGGCAATCGTGACATCGAAGGTCTGATCCCCGTCGTCGATCGCATCGTCGACGCCGGTCACCGTCACCGTCTGTGCCACATTCCAGTTGGCGGGCGTAAACGTGAGACTCGCGGTACTCACCGTTGCCTCGCCCACATCTCCACTCGTGATCGTGAGCACGACGTCTGTCGCCGGTCCCGCATCGAGCACCACGTCGAACGTGTCCGTTGTTCCGCTCTCGGCGACGTCCGTGCTGCCACCCGACTCCGTGACCGTAAAGCCCGCGACATCGTCGTCGGCCGTCGTGACACTGACGGTCTGGTCAGGCAGCGGATCGAAATCATCGTCGGAACTGGCATCATCGACGGCTACGGTAACCGATGTTACCTGATCTCCATCTATCACGGGATCATCCACGCCCGTGACGGTGACCGTCTGCGCGGAGTTCCAGTTGAGCGGCGTAAAGGTGAGCGTCCCTTTGTCCACGGTCGCCTCGGCGACGTCTCCACTCGTCACTGTGAAGACGACGTTTGACGCCGGCTCCGCAGTTAGGATCACGTCGAACGTGTCCGTGGTACCCGTCTCCGAGACGTCGGTACTGCCGCCGGTTTCAGTCACCGTGAATCCGGCCACATCGTCGTCCGCGTTGGTTACCGAGATGGATTGATCCGGCAGCGGATCGAACACATCATCCGATGCCGCATCATCCACCGCGACTGTTACGGTAATGAGCTGATCGCCATCCAGCACCGCGTCGTCCACGCCCGTCACCGTGACGGTCTGTGCCGTATTCCAGTTGGCGGTCGTAAACGTGAGCGTCGCCTGGTCCACTGTCGCCTCGCCCACATCCGCGCTCGCCACTGTCAACACCACATCCGAGGTCGGCTCCGTGTCGAGCACCACGTCAAACGTGTCGGTCCCGCCGGCCTCGGTAGTGGTCGTTCCCGCCCCGGTCTCCGTGACGGTGAAGCCGGCCGTATCGTCGTCCGTGTTCGTCACCGAGAGGTTCTGGTCCGCTACCGGATCGAAGGCGTCATCCGAGTTCACGTCGTCAACGGCCAGGGTCACGTTGAACACCTGATCCCCGTCATCGATCACGTCATCCACACCCGTCACCGTGACCGTCTGCGCCGTGTTCCAATTGGCCGTGGTAAACGTGAGCGTCGCCTTATCGACCGTCGCCTCACCTACGTCCGCGCTCGTCACCGTCAACACCACATCGGAGGTCGGCTC
>JBFHWR010000050.1:0-15148 GCA_041599395.1 Gemmatimonadales bacterium
ACCTACTCCAGCTACCTCCGTCTCGATGATCTTCTGTCGTTGCAGCAGCCGCGGCCCGACGGTCTCGAGCATGACGAGACATTGTTCATCATCGTGCATCAGGTCTACGAACTCTGGTTCAAAGAGGTCCTGCACGAGCTGGACTACCTGAAGCGTTTGTTGCTCGAAGACAACACGCCGCCCGCACTGCACACGCTCAAGCGCGTGTTGACGATTCTCAAGGTGCTGGTGAGCCAGATCGATGTCCTGGAGACTATGACGCCGCTCAACTTTCTCTCGTTTCGGGATCGCCTGGAGAGCGGCAGCGGGTTTCAGTCGGCGCAGTTCCGCGAGCTGGAGTTTGTGCTTGGTTTGAAGGACGAGGCGGCAGTCGCGCGGTTCCCTGAAGGGTCGAACGCGCGAAGCCGGCTCGCTGCCCGCTACGCCGAGCCCACGTTGTGGGATAGTTTTCTCGGCTACCTCGCGCATCACGACTATCCGGTCCCTGCACGACACCTCCAGCGGGATGTCCGGCAGCCACTCCAGACCGATCGCGCCGTCCAGGCCATCCTCATCGACGTGTACAAAACCGACCCCGTGATTGCTCAACTGTGCGAGCGCCTGGTTGATCTGGACGAAGGAATCCAGGAGTGGCGCTACCGGCATGTCAAAATGGTCGAGCGGACGATCGGCACGAGGATGGGAACCGGTGGTTCAGCAGGCGCGGAGTACCTCCGCACCACCTTGTTTCGCCCGGCGTTTCCGGACCTCTGGGCGATTCGGTCGGAGCTATAGGGTGAAGCCCGAAGAACTCTACCGATCGCCGAATCGTTTGGCACGCGACTACAAGCGGTTCGATGTCACCAACCGGATATTGCTGACCGGACACTCCCATCAGGCGTGGCCCGACTGCGGTTTCGAGGCGCAGAGCCAAGCATGGCTCGACGCAGCTGCGCTGGTGGATGACAAATGGGACCTCGCGTTTGGGAAAGCCGATCGTGTTCGTCGAGGGTTTGCCACGTTGCTCGATGATACCTCAGGCCATATCGCGCTGGCCGGGAACACGCACGAACTCCTCGTTCGGTTCCTTTCCGCGTTACCGCTGCAGAGCAAGCGGCGGCTGCTCACCACCGACGGTGAATTCCACACCATCCGGCGCCAGCTCGATCGGCTGGCCGAGGAGCCGATAGAGGTTGCCAAGGTACGCAAGCAACCCAGTTCAACAGTCGTTCAGCGGCTGATGGATGCGGTCGACGACCGCACGGCCGCTGTCTTGGTGTCGGCCGTCTTCTTTGAAAACGCCGAGATCGTCAGAGGTTTAGGCGAACTTCAGCGGACCTGTGACGCTGTTGGTGTACCGCTGCTCGTCGACGCCTATCACGCGCTCAACGCGATGCCGTTCTCGTTGAGAGATACGGGGCTCGAAACGGCCTTCGTGATCGGCGGAGGCTATAAGTATTGTCAACTCGGAGAGGGAAATTGTTTTCTACGGGTTCCTCGAGATTGCGAGATGCGACCTGTTGTAACGGGTTGGTTCAGCGAGTTCGAGATTCTTGCCCCGGCGACTCTCCGTTCGAAGGTGGAGTACGGAAGCGGGAGCGCCAGATTTGCGGGGGCGACGTACGACCCCACGAGTCATTATCGGGCTGCGGCCGTGTTCGATTTCTTTGAACAGCGCAAACTGACACCCACGCTTCTTCGCGAGATCAGTCAGCACCAGATCGGATTACTGGCACGGGAGTTTGACAATCTCGACGCGGACCCGCAGCTCATCAGCCGGGACCAGTCGGTTGATCTGCGAGACGTGGGAGGGTTCCTGGCACTCCGTTCGCCGCACGCCAAGGACCTCGTTTCGCAACTGCGGCAGCGGATGGTGTATGCTGACTATCGAGGCGACGTGTTCCGATTGGGGCCGGCGCCGTATCTGTCGGATGACCAGCTGACAGCAGGCGTGCAGGCGCTGGGTGAAGTGGTGGCCGGGTGGAACCTTCGGGCTCGTCAGGAGGCGGGCTAAGTCCGTCAGGCACCGCGTGGCGGCCCTGGGGCTGGCCGTAAATCGTTCCGCATGATCATTCGCGCGCACGTATTCCAACGAAGAAGTGCGTCATCAACGCCGGGAGGGCTCAGCGGTTCCGCCTTCTCAAACCACGCCATGGCCCGGGCGAACAACTCGTACACCGCAGGGCCGGCACCCAACGTACCATGGGCCAAGCGCTCTTTCGCTTGATACTCGCAAATCAGGCCCGCGTAGTATGCCTGCTCGTACTCCCCACCGAGTGACGGGAGGATCGCTTCGGCCTCTTCAACCGCGTCACTTTCGTCCCCAAACTGTTCAGTCAGGGCGAGGAGCAGCTTGATACGTGCATCCCGGTTGCCTGGGTCCACCTCGAGAATGTCCCTGCAAACGCTCTCCGCTTCCCATGGCTGATTGAGCCTGCGGTGTTGCTCGGCCTTTTGGAGCGCGCGGGGAATTGCATCCTTCGACAGCCGCTTGAGCTTGAATACGACCTTTTTTCCAGTTCGCTCGGTGAGCACGCGTCACCTCCCACCGCGGTTGTGGACGTAATCGGAGATTGAAATCTATGCCGGGTCAATGGCGACTAAATGAATCTCAAATGAGAGTGCTTTACCAGCAAGTCGATGGTTCCCGTCCAGTGTGACGTCTTCGTCGGTCACTCGGGTGATCGTCACGTTTTCCGCCGAGCGTTCGTTGGGTCCCACACGCAGCATCATGCCGACGCGGGGTTCCAAGAGACTCGCGAGCTCGGATCGCTCCACGACCGTTACCCGGTCGGGCCGGTATTCCCCGTAACCATCCACCGGCTCGATTCGAATGCGCTTGCGCTCTCCGGCGCGCATGCCTGTTACGGCCCGCTCGAACCCTGGGATCACGATATCGGCGCCCAGTTTGAACTCGAAAGGCTGCTCGGCATACTGCTCGTCCACGACGGTCCCATCGTCCAGGCACGCCGTGTAGCGAACAGAGACCGTATCCCCCAGCTTGGCCGGCACCCGTGCTTCTATTCTGCTTAAGACGGTCGTTCTCGAGTCGCGATCGTGAACGTCAAGGCCCAGTCGATTTCAAAATCCCACGGCGTCTCGTCTCCCGACTCGACCAGGGTGAGGCCGTTGATAGCGCCGGTCACGCACTCAGCGAGAAAGTCGCTCCCGGTGTCGTTGCTTCGCACCTCCGGTACCAGGCGACCACCGCCGCCCTGCATATGAAGCTCGATCATGCCTTCGACACCGTGATCGTCCCGCTTGGCGCGCGCGTAGCAGGCCTCGAACCTCGGATCGAGCTGGCGCATCTGCGCGAGGAGCTGGTTGGTATCGACTTGGCCGCTGATTTCGAGTTCTCCAAACGAGACGATTCCGGGCGGCGCGGGCCCGCCGCAGGCCAAGAGCAAGAGCACGGGGATGACTTTCTTCACTGGGTTCCGACCTAGGCTAGAGTGACCGCCGGAAGGTACTCGTCCCTCCAGCCCCCTCAAAGGCCATAATTCCGCTCGTTGGCAACGGAAAGCTGGCAGATGACAAGTTTACTTTACAACAATACGTGATCTACAGCCTGGTTTTTCGGTATAGCTAATATTATTGTTTGTTGCCACTACATTTTGGTTCGGAGGGGACTGTGTCGTCTAGCCGTGCGAAGAAAGAGACCGGAAGGGCGGGCGAGGCTTGGAGTCGGCAGGTCCGAGAATCAGGTCGAAAGCCCGGTAGAATGAGGGCGGGGGTGGGGGCGATGGCGTGGTTGGGGGTGCTCCTGGCTGGGATCGTCGTGATCGGGTGCAACTCGCTCTTCACTGAACCGCCCGCAGCCGCGGACCTCTTGGACGGGCCGTTGGACGGTCTCAGTCCAGAGGAGCTTGCCGGCTTTATCGCCGGGGACGAACAGTTTGGGCAGCCGTTTACGCCGAGTACTGGCCTAGGGCCGGTGTTCAACAACGTCTCGTGCGCGGCCTGTCACAGCGGTGACGGAAGAGGACGGCCGGAGAACGCTCTCACGCGTATCAGCCGCGGAGTGGATCCGGCACTCGATGTGGGGGGGCCGCAGATTCAGGATCGCGCGATCCCCGGGGCGGTCCCTGAACGGGTGCCGGCCGGCGTGGATGTATCGGTCCGTCTTCCGCCACCGGTGTTTGGCGTTGGCCTGATCGAGGCAATCCCGGTTGGGGCCATTCTGGCCAATGCAGACGAGTTTGATACAGACGGGGATGGCATTTCGGGACGTCCTAACTTCGTCAATCCAGCCGACTTTGTCCCCGCATCGGAGCCCGGAGGGGGGGAAAGCCCGCAGCTCGGCCGGTTCAGCCGCAAAGCGCAGGTATCCAGTCTGCTGCAACAGGTGGTCGAGGCCTACCACCAAGACATCGGGATCACGACTGATTTCTTGCCGGTTGAGAACGTCAATCGGCAGGCGAGCCAAGGGGCGGACGCCGCAGACGAGGTCCCGGATCCGGAGCTGCCCGCGTCGCGCGTTGTGCAGGTGCTTGCCTACATCCGGATGTTGGCTCCGCCGGCGCCGGGTCAGGAGACGGCACAGCGACAGAGAGGTGCTGACCTGTTCTCCTCGATCGGTTGTGTCTCGTGTCATGTCCGGCAGTTTACCGCCGGTCCCAGTCCCATTCCGTCCATCCAAGGCCGCGACGTCGTTCTCTACTCCGATCTCTTATTACATGACATGGGCGACGGCTTGGCCGACAACCGCCCTGATGGCGACGCAAACGGCCGGGAATGGCGCACTGCTCCGCTGTGGGGATTGCGGGTAATGCGGGACTTCTTGAACGGCGATGCGTTCCTGTTGCACGATGGGCGCGCAGCGTCGGTGGAAGAAGCGATCCTGCTTCATGGGGGCGAGGCTCAGCAGACACGGGACGCCTTTAACACCCTGACCGCCGAAGACCGTGCCGCGCTCCTCGATTTTGTGGAGAGCCGCTGAGTGGGCGATCCCATGGATCGACGTGGTTTCGTCCAGTCCACTGCATGCATGCTGTTTGGAGGTGCGGTGAGCGGATGCGCGTCGCTCGTGTCAATGCCGGTGGAGGCGCGCAATGGGCGGGTGCGACTCGTCGTCCGTCACCATCCGCAGCTCGAAGCTCAGGGAGGCTACCTGCGGATCAAACCTGCGGAGCTTTCGCATCACCTCCTTGTTCTCTCGCTCGGCGCGGGCGAGTTCGCTGTCCTGTCACCCATCTGCACACACCAGCAGTGCGTTGTCGAAGTGGCTGGCGCGCGCATTGTTTGTCCCTGCCACGGGTCGGAATACGACAGGAGAGGCAGCGTCTTGACCGGACCGGCCCAGCGAGCGCTCCGGCGTTACGCCACGGAACTCACTCCAGCCGGCGAACTCGTGATCGATCTGAGCTCGAGTGTCTGACACACGGTACGCCGGTCGGGTCACTCGTCGGCTCTCTGGATATGTTGTGCTGGCGCTCGCTCTGGGGAGTGTCTCGGGAGCAGAGGGTCAGGAGCGCCGCGACACGACCCAAGCGAGACCGTTTGTGACAGGTGGGAGGGGAGACCGTCCCTATCTGGCGGACCTCGCGGGCCGGTTGGCGATCGGCGGGTATGCGGAGGGCCATCTCGTATTCGCGCGTGAAGACGGGATCACGGAGGAGCTGACCTTTCTCGCGAAGCGATTCAACCTCTTCTTCAATTCGCAAATCAGCGACTTTGTGCGCTTCGGCGCCGAACTGGAATTCGAGGACGCCGCCGAAGAGATCAAGCTGGAATACATGACGATTGACCTCATGGTGAACCGGGGCTTCGCCGCGCGCGCCGGAATGATTCTCATTCCGCTTGGCCGTTTCAACCTCTCGCACGACAGTCCGCGAAACGCGTTTACCGACCGACCGTTCGTCTCAACGGACCTCTTGTCGGTTGCGCTATCGCAGCCTGGGGTCGGCGCGTTCGGTGTTTTGCCACTGGGAGGAACATCCAGGCTCACCTATGAGGTCTACGGGGTGAACGGATTCGACGACAGGATCCTCGATGCAGAGGACGGCCTCCGGCTCCCCGCTGGACGCGCAAACTTCGAGAACAACAATCGCAGGCTCTCGGCCGTGGGGCGCGTGGCCTACAGCCCGCGTGCGAACATGGAGTTTGGCGTTTCCGGAATGCACGGGCAGTACAACGAGTCAACCCGGGATGGCGAGACGATCGACGACGGACGCACGCTCAGCATTGGCGCGTTGGATTGGGATTTCGACCTCGGCGCCCTCCAGGTCCTGGGTGAGGCGGCGGCAGTGGATATCGAGGTCCCTCCGTCTCTCGAAGGGCTCTTGGCGACGGGCCAGTGGGGGCTGTACGCGGACGTAGTGGTTCCATTCTGGCGTGGTCGGGTTTCCACGATGCGCCGCTCACGATTCGAGGCGAGGTTGCGGTTCGACTTCGTGGATTTCGACTCTGATGTACCGGGAGATGACGCCTCCCGCGTCTCGGCAGGCGTGAGCTTTCGCCCGACCGCCGACACCGCGTTCAAGCTGGATTACTTCAGGGGACGCACGCACGACCGCTTCAACAACCCAGCCGACCAGGCCGGCATTCTCTTCTCCGCAGCGACCTACTTCTGATTCGCGATCGCCTGGTGCTTGATCGCTTCGACAAGCAAGGCGGTCTAGCCGGACGCCCTCTCCGCACCGAACAGCTTCCACCCCAGTACTCCAGGTCCTGCGATCCAGGCGACGAGCGAAAGCAATGCGGCGGCGATGGTCCCGCCCTGTCCCAGCCGCTGTATAACCGAGGCGCCGACGGGGCCGAGCACGCTGAGATCCGCATCCATGGTGCTCACCACACCGATGCGAAACGCTTCGATGGGGTTCACGAACGTCCAGAGGACGAGCACGGCTTCCGGAAGACCCCAACGCACGAAGGCAACCATGATACCCAGGGTTCCGAGTGCCACGAGCACGAGCCACGAGACAATCGCCGCGGTCATGGCACGCGCCTTCGAGCCGACGAGCGTCGAGCAACACAACCCCACCGCGACAAACACGAGGGCGAGCAGCAATACGAAGGTGAATAGCGTCACGATCAGACGTAGCGGCACTCCGTTCAGCAATGCGGTTGCGCCCGCGACACCAAATCCGATTGCCAGGGACAACAGCAGGGCCGCACTCACACCGCACCACTTCCCGGTATAGACTTCGCCGGACGTTACGGGCTGGGAGAGCATGTACTCGAGCGCGCCCGAGTCGCGCTCGTCGGCGATTGCCTGAACCGCGGGGAAGAGTGCGAGGAGCGGGACGAACAGGAGGGCGAGATGCACCAATCCTGCAAAGGCTTTGACGAAGCCGCGGTAGCCGTAGACCACGGAATCGGCGAGACCCACTGTTGTGAGCAACAGGCCCGCCACGACGAAGATGATCGAGTAGGCCACGAACCAGCGGGCCCGTAACGAACTCACGAGTTCCCGCCGGACAAACAGCATGGTTCGGCGTGGCATCATCCGTTACCTCCGGACACGGAGGCCGTGCGTGGCGTGAGCACGTGCTCCAAGAGGTCCTCGAGCGACGGCGTTTCCGTCCAGAAATCCTGGACCGCGATCTCGGCGGCGCGCAGGGACGCGATGACGTCGGCGCGCGCGTGACGCTCGACCGTGACGCCGATGGCGGCGCCGTTCGCCTGCACTGACGCCAGTTGGCAGCCCGCGCGAAGCCGCTCGCGGGCGTCGGCACGACGCTCGGGCGGGACCTTGATCCACAGGGTGACATCGGCCCGGGCGCCGGCCCACAGCTCATCGGGTGTCCCATCAAACGCGATGCCGCCTTCGTTCAGGACCAAGAGTCGGTTGGCGACGGCGTCCACGTCTCCCAGCCGATGTGACGCAAGCAGCACAGTGGTGTTGTTTTCCACCTGACTGATAGCTCGGAGGAACTCGCGCCGCGCCCGCGGGTCGAGGTTGGCAGTTGGCTCGTCTAACAGCAGCAGCTCGACGTCCGACCCGAGTGCGAGTGCCAGGAGGACCTTTTGCAGCATGCCCCCGGACAAGACCCGGATCCTTTTCTCCCCAAACTCTTCGAGCGGGAGATCGAGCGCCTGCAATCGGTCCGCGATATGTTCGAGATCCGCGCCTCGGAGTTGTGCAATGAACCCGACCATCTCGGCGAGCGTACCATCGAATTGTGGAGGACGTTGTGGGACGTAGCCGATGCGCGAGCGGACCGCGCGGCCATCCAAGTGCACAGGATGACCGGCAACGCGCAACTCTCCGTCGCATCGTACCAGGCCGAGCATGCAACGAATGAGCGTGGTCTTTCCGGCGCCGTTCAGTCCGAGTAGCGCCACACGTTCGCCCGGCCCAACGGTGAATGCGACGTCCCGGAAAACCGTGTGACCGTCAAACCGCTTCGTCACGCCGGCGGCGTGTATCATCGCGTGCCCCAGGGTGACCGTCGTAACCCCGCCGCGCCGCCGATCGCCACGGCTGTGACGCCGAGAAACAGAACCGCGAGGGTTTTGGCAGCGGCGTCTGCCCCGTGCTCGCCAGGCGTGACGGCCAGCAGCTGATTGAGTCGCGGCGCTGAATCGATGGCGACGGCGGTTGGGCGGAGCAACGGAAACACCTTCCCGAGTGTGTTGAGCGCGGCTGTGCTCGGCGCGAAGCTGAACAATTGTAGGGCTTCATGCTTGGCAAACAGGTCATCGGAGAGCCGCTCGTATATGAACGGCGTGTCACCGAGTCGGTCGCCATCGCGATCGAAGCCCGCATATTCAGTCCAATAGTTATCCCGCCAGTCGTTCGCGACCGCCGTCCCCGCACCGGTTACTGTCACGGGCCGGACATTATCGAGGAAGGTATTTCCGCTGAAGCGATTCGAATGCACCGATGGCAGCAACGAGACGCCAACGTCGTTGAATGCGATGATATTGTCGGTGAATTCGTTTACGATGCCGACCGTGGTTGGGGAATTGTCGATGGCGATTCCAATAGCGTTCCGCACCAGGACATTGTGACGGGCGACAATCGCGTCCGTATCCTTGAACCCGAGCCCTCGACCGGTTGTTCCGCGCGCATCGGCGAACACGTTGTCGCGAAAGACGATGTCACTGGAATACATGAGGAAGGCACCCACGTGATTGTGGATGAACTCGTTGCGCTCGAACCGGTTATGATCGCTGTACATGTAATGGAGACCGTACCGGCTGTCGGAGACCACATTGTCCGTTGCGAGGGTGCTGTCAGAGAACCAGATGACCAGGTCGCGAACGGTGGCAATCCGATTCCCAACAATGGTCCCGCCATGGCTGTACCACAGACGAATCCCATCGCCCCGCTGTGCGGCTGGAATGTTCTTGCCGCGGATGGTGTTGTCGCGGATGACCGGGGCATTGCTCTGCTTGACGTAGATGCCGAACAGCACATCGTCAAAGTGGTTCTGTTCGACGATGAGCCCGTGCGCTTCGATGGCGAGGATACCCGCATGCTCATCGGCTTGGCGCGCTCCGGACCCGCGAATCGTGAAGCCGGAGACAGTGGCCGGAGCGCGAATCAGCAGCACCACTCCCTCGCCGCCGCCGTCGATGACAGCGCCGGGCTGGCCCAGGAGCGTTACCGGGCGCGTGATGACCAGGTGCTCATGATACGTGCCGGCGGGAACGGTCACCGTGTCGCCCGGTTGGGCGGCGGCCAGCGCATCCGTGATGGTACGGTACGCGCCCTGACCACCAACGGTCACCGTTTCCGCCTGTGCCATCAGCAACAGTGCCGCCACAAAGGGCGACGTCACGAGCGATGTTCCCGTCGAAACCGTCGGAACTCGTACAGCACGATCAGCGGGCCCAACGCGCCCGCCACCGCCATGAGAATGGCGCCGGCCGCAGGCCAGCTGCTGACCGTAAACTGCCCGATAGACGTCGTGCCGAGAAACTTTGGCGTGAACGGCTCGACGTTGAGCGGCGCGTTTGGAGAGAGGTTATGCCCATATTCGTAGAGCCAGTGCTGCAGCGTGTATAGCATCACGCCGCCGAATACCACGAAGTCGATCCAACCCAAGGCGGCGACCGGCATGCGTGCCACCAGAGCAGTGAGGACGGCGAATCCAAAGAATCGAAGGATGAAAAACGGAATGAATCGAAATTCTGGGAACTCATCGGCTTCGATCTCCTGCATGCCGATGTAGTGGTTCAGGATATTGACTTCGCGTACGTCGCCGCTGACGGTATTTGGATAGATCGAAAGTGACAGGCCGTCAGGGTATTGCGGGGCGTGCAGGGTGATCCGCCAAGTCGGCAGAGCGATGCTTGGCAGGATAGCGAGCGTCGCGACTACTAGCAGAATCCTACTGGGGCGCGATAAGCTCCCCTGGAAGAACGTGGTAATGTCGTCCATAGATTTTGGTGTGCTCCCCGAGACTGAGCGAGCCCCTTCCGCCGGCGTTCAGGCTGGGGAAGGGGCCGCTCACCTCATTCAGCGCGGCTCGACGAGGAGGTATCCCACCATCTCCAAATGCAACGCCGAGCAAAACTCCGTGCAGTAGAACGGGAACACCCCCGGCTGGTCGGCCACAAAGGAAACGGACTGTGATTCGCCGGGCTCGAGGCTCAGGTTGATGTTGTGCTTGGCAATCCCGAAGCCATGGGTGGCGTCGCGCGCCTGCTCTGTGCTGGTGATGTTGATGATCACCCGGTCCCCTTCGCGTACCCGAATGTACTCGGGCGTGAAGTGACTGCGGATGGCCGTCATGTTCACGGTCACGACGTTGCCGCGCCGCTGTACCCCTTCTTGACCTCCCAAGACGACGTTCGATGCCGTCGACATTGTTGCGGGAGAATAACCGATTTCCGGATAGATCAACTGCGGGTTGAGCTTGTCGGCTTTGATGATCTGAGCGTAGTGGGGCTCGCCAATCCCGATCGGCATGTCATACAAGAGCTGCATTTGGTCGCCCTCGATATCGACCAGTTGGAAATTCTGTGGGTGCAGCGGACCCACGGGATTGAACCGATCAATGGACCATTTGTTCATCGCGACCAGATACTTGCCGTCGGGGGACTTCGTGTCGCCCTCGGCAGTCGCGATGTGACCGACGTTGTAATGCACGTCGATCTGGTCTAAAACCTCGAGCGGGTCCAGGCTCCACTTGGTCACCTTGGTTTCGAGGAAGATGCTGGTATAGGCGTTGCCGTCCGCGTCGAACTGGGTGTGGAGCGGTCCCAGTCCCACTTCCAACTGACCGTCGGTGACCGCGTCGAAGTCGAGAATCGGAATCCCGAACGGATCGGTGCCAGTAAAGTTCTTGTTGGCGATCGCGGACTGGATCTTGTCCCACGAGTACACGGTGACGTGGGGGTCGAGCTTTCCGGAGACGACGATCTTGGACCCGTCGGGCGTGACGTCCGCCCCGTGCGGACTCTTGGGTTCCGGTACGAGATAGAGGATGCCCTCATCGATTGCGGTCTGCAGCTCGATGACCCGCTGACCCCGGGCGCTGCGCGTACGGCCCGCGGCGGCAATCTCGGCGGCACGCTCCCAGTTGATGATGTTCAGGTAATCCATGTCGTTCTGAGAGGCGCCCGCCTCGAACGGGGGGTTACCTGCCTCGATACCGCCGGTGGCCATCTCGCTGTTGAACGTATTGAGAAACGCCCAACCGGCGGACGGCCCTTTGCCCGCGTCAGACAGATCTTGCCAGTATGGGGGCAGCTCCATGGAGAACGACGCGCGCTCGTCGATCCGGCCCCGGCTGCGATCGAATTTCCAAAACGTGACCAAGCCACGGTAATCGGCCTGGTACTGGTCGATCTCCGCATACTCCTTCCACAGGGGGATGGCATACTGGGCGGCTTCGATCACGTATTCGGTATTCGGTGTAACGAAGGCGCCCCCGTGATTCGTGCCCATATTGGGGTTGGTGACGATCTGTTTCGTCTCAAAGTCCCGCAGATCGATCACGCCGATGCGAGGGTTCGCCTTGTCGTTGATGAACAGGAATTGACCGTCGTAGTCGGCGTCGGTTTCCGAGAGAGCGGGATGATGTGTATCACCCCAGGAGATGTCGCGTCCGGACATCCTCGCACTCGCGAACAGCTCCTTATGCTCGTCTGCCCCGTACCCGAATCCTTGCCACGGTTCCGGAGTAAACGCGGCGATCACCTTCAGCAGACGCATGGACGGGACGCCAATGACCAGTACCTGGCCCGAGTGCCCACCGGACCCGAACAAGAGGTATTCGTCCATGCGGCCGGTTGGCTGGTATGTCTTGAGGGCCGCCGTGATGTCGGCGTCGCTCAAGCCGCGCTGGCTGGCAATCGACGCCACATCAGCGCCGCCGCCTGGTGCCGCGCACGACTGCAACAGGGCCACCCCGAGAACCAGCGCGCCTGCAACCGCCGTCAGCGCCCAGGTGAATTGCTTTGAACGCATCAGTAAGCTCCTTGACTCGAAAATGACAATCCGACAACCCGGACGAACCGCGGCGCGACCGTCTTGTCTACTGACTCTGCTGCCGGAGATGTTCGTATATCGCCCTCGCCTCTTCCCGTGTGACCCCAACGCTCAACATGGGCGTCATGTACTCCGCGAACAGCTTGCGGGCTTCGGGATCGGTCTTCAGCATTGAATCCGGATTCACGATCATTGCGAGGATCCATCCTGGCTCGCGTCGCTCGGTGACGCCCTGCAGATCGGGTCCGGTCAGGCGCCCTCCTCCGATGGTGTGACACCCGATGCACCCGCGCGACTGGAAGAGCACAGCCCCTTGACTGGCCAGGGCGGGGTCCGTCTCTCCCGGCACAATCGTCGCCTCGGGGCGTGGCGTCGCGGGCGGTGACGCGGCCGCTTCGTCAGATGCGGCTTGATCGCCCGAACACGCAGCCCAGAGAACCATGAGCATACTCGCGACTAGCGGCGAACCGCGTTTGAACATCCGGTGAACTCCTGAGCAATGTCTCATGCGGGCGACCGGACCCAACCCCAGCCGCGATATGCCTAGGAAGATGGAGCTAGATGATGAAGGCGGGTTGGACTGGTCGTGAAGGTAGGCTTAGAGTCCCCGGGGCTCGAGGAGCGCCGGAGACCGTGTCTTGAACGTTGTGTATTGATTGTCCGGGGTCAGCGCCGCCGGGAATCGTCCGCGCCCCGGCTCAAGGACCAGACGTAGGCCGCCACGGCTTTTCGCTGGGCGTCGTTGAGACTGGACCCTCCGTTGGGGGGCATGACGGCCCCGGAGGGTGCCTGCGCGCCCTTTTCAATGGTCGCGAGGATGGCTGCGTAGCTCCCGTCACCATGCGTCCACTCATCATCAGTCAGATCAGCGCCCAAGTTGGGCATGCCCGTGGCGTCAGGCCCGTGGCACGCGAAGCACAGGCCTTGGGCGTTGTAGAGCGCGGCGCCTTGCGACACCATCTCTGCCGTGACGCCGTCGGGAAGCGAATCAGGCACCTGCTGCGCCCGAGCCGTTGGAACCGACAGTAGGGTGAAACCGGCCAGAAGAGCGATACCCGTCCAGGGCTTGTTCACTTTGTCGTACCTCCGTGGAAATCTTCTAGAAGATACACGATTTCCGAGATTATGTGCCGGAGGTTGTACCTCGCCTGAAGAAACCATTAGGATGACTCCCCAGCATTGCGCTGACATCTCGCGGGGCCATACAATAATTTGCTCTTTTTTCGCCCCGCCGTGCTTGAGATAAACCATGAGGCGGCTCGATGAGTCCGGAACGGGAGCGTGCGGTCTTCAAGATGAGCTTCAACGACACGCTGTTGGCGTCGGTCATTCTCCTCATGCTGACAGGCGCCGCGATGATCATTGGCCTCTACGTGCTCCCGCGAGAGCCGCTGCTCGTTGCCGCAGCGCAGCCAACCATTCGGATCTCCCAAGCGGCGAGTTTTCCCGTCGGCGCGAGTCGCGTGACCAATTGGGGCGACCAAATCGTCATCGTGGTGCGCCGCGACGCCGACCGATTTGCCGCCCTGCAGGGGGTTTCGCCGAGTGACGGGTGTATCCTGCGATGGGATGCCGTATCCTCACGGCTTTTCTCGCCGTGCAGCTATGTAGAATATGATTTGCAGGGAAACGTGATAACCGGCTTGTCACGGACGCCGTTGCGCCGATACGTTGGCTTTGTTCGTGACGGCGCTGTGTATGTGACGGATTGATTTCGTGAACGAACGAAAGCGACGCATTCTGCCCCTGTGGCTCACCCAGTTCTGGGGAGACGTCAAAGCGAGCACCGATGCGGGACTCTTGGGTGCCGCTCGATTCGTCGGACTGTTGTATGGCCCGATCGACCGCCGGCTGCGGATCGATCAGGCGTTGCGTAAAGCGCTGCGCTACCGGTTGCCCGCGTATGTCGGATGGCAACACGCGTTCGGCGGAATCACATATCTGTTGTTTATGGTGCTGGTCGTGACGGGTGTGTTGCTCGCATTCTACTATCGTCCGTCAGCGGAAGAGGCATACCCGAGCGTGCAGCATATCGTCTCGCGCGTCTCCTTCGGATGGTTGATTCGCGATCTCCATGTCTGGTCGGCCAGCCTGATCGTGATTGCTGCGCTCGCGCACATGGCGCGAGTATTCTTTGCTGGAGCGTACAAACCACCCCGTGAAACCAACTGGCTCGTCGGACTTCTCTTACTCGTTGTCGTACTCGCCTTTGGGGCCACTGGGTACCTTTTGCCATGGGATCAGTGGGCGTACTGGACCGTGACGGAAGTGCTGAACGCCCTCGATCGGTTACCGCTCCTGAACCTGATTCCCGCAGTGGTGCGGGGAGACGTGATCGTCTCGGGCGCAACCCTCAGTCGCTTTTTCGCGTTGCACGTGATCGTCCTGCCGTGGATTGCTCTGGCGTTGCTGGTCTATCACTTCATTCTCGTCCGGCGCCGAGGTGTTGCCCCTCCGAAAGACGGGCAGCCGGAACAGCGTGAGGGGATTCCGTTTTTCCCCAACCACCTCCTCCGATCGTTCATCACCTCGGTCATGGTCCTTGCTGTACTGATGACGGTGGCGGCGGTGTTCCCCCGACCGGTCGGGGTGCCGGCGGATCCATCGACCATTCCCGAGCAGCTGGTGTCGACGTGGGTGCCGGTTGACGTCTCACTCGCGTTGCTTCGTCTAGCGGGGCCGTGGGGCTTCGTGCTGTTCACCCTGCTTGGCGCGGCGCTTGCGGTGCTGCCGTTGTTCGATCGGCGTCCGGAGCGACGCCTGCGGGACCGCCCAATGGCAACC
>JBFHWR010000051.1:0-15092 GCA_041599395.1 Gemmatimonadales bacterium
GGCGTCGCTGGCGATGTTGGGATCCGCTCCTCGCTCGAGCAGAGAGAGCGCCAGGTCGAAGTGCCCATTGATCATCGCGATCAACATCGGGCTCGTGTGATCTCCGGCGCTCACCTGGTTGATGTCGGCGCCCGCATCGAGAAGAGCACGCACCGTCTCTACATGCCCCTCTCGCGCGGCATGCAGCAGAGGTGTGAGCCCGCCCTGCTTACCGACCAGCTCGGCATAGGATAGCGCTCCCGGCTGGCGCTCTTCCAAGTCCACCGAATCCTCGTCGGCCTCGTCGGGCCGGGCTCGAGACTGTTGCCGAGCGGCCCGGACCGCTGCCTGGACCTGACTGGGGTCTGGTCCGAGTCCTCCCCGACGCTCCCCGCTTTCGCGGTCTCCACCCTGAGCCGCGGTGGCTGCGGCCAGAACGTGGTTGCGACGCTGCCCCGCGGCCCGATCCGCTTGCTGTCGGGTCGGAATGTCCACCACTTTCGACGTGATGGCTGCGTCCGCACCGTGTTGCAGCAGCACGCGGACGGCCTCGACCCGATTCGATGCTGCCGCGTAGATCAACGGCGTCTGTCCCCACTTTGCCTCTTTGGCATTCACGTCGGCCCCGTGCTCCAGCAAGATCGCGACTGTTTGCGCCGCACCTGATGCCGCGGCGAAGTGCAGTGACGCGGACCCGCCGGTGGTCGTCTTCGCGTTGGCGTCGCTTCCAGCCTGCAACAGAGCCTCAGCAACGGAGGCGTTTCCGGCTCGGCTCGCCAAGTGCAACGGGGTGTACGAGCCGATTCTCGTCACCGCACGAACGTTGGCGCCGGCGGCGATCAACATTTCCAGGATGTCGAGGTCACCGTGCTCCGCCGCCCAATGAAGCGCCGTCATGCCGTCCCCTTGAGCCACGTTCACGTCCGCTCCATCCTTCAGCAGCGAACGAACGCGTTCGATATCGCGTTGCTCGGCCGCATCGGCAACGGGAGCATCCAGTGGTGCCGCCCACACCAACGTGGCGGCGCACAGTGTGGCTAGGATATTCGCGCTCGTCATCACTCGTCTCCCGGTGCCTTCGAACCCTGTCTAGGCAGACAACGAGAACGCGCCTGTGCTGTCACCAAACCGCTCCAGGTCGTCATGTCCGAGTTTGTGCAACAGGCTCAGCATGACATTGGCCATCGGCGTTCCGTCCGCGGCCTTCACGTGGAGATTGCCACCGAGCCGGCCGTTGGCGCCACCGGCAATGAAGAGGGGGCACCGTTTGTGGTTATGAACATTGGGATCACCCATCGGCGATCCGTAGATGACCATCGTCTTGTCCAGCAAATGCGCGTCCCCGTCCATCGTGTTCTTCAGTTTCTCCAGCAGGTACGGGATCATGCTGACATGGTAACGGTTGATCCGCGCGAAGTCTTCGATGGCCTTCTCGTTCCCCCCGTGATGAGACGCCGGGTGAAACGGCTTATCGACACCGCTCTCTGGGAACACGCGTGCAGATGAATCGCGCCCCATCTTGAATGAGAAGACACGGGTGGTGTCCGACGCGAACGCAAGCGTCTGGAGGTCGAACATGAGTTTCACGTGATCTTCGAACGAGTCCGGCACGCCTGCGGGGGCCTCAGGCATTTCTCTCACCTCACCACTCGTATTCTGGGCTTCGATACGCTCAATCCGTCGCTCGATCTCACGAATGTCCTCTAAGTACTGATCCAACCGGCGACGGTCAGCCGGGCCCAGTTGACGCTGCAGTTGCGCCACCCTGCCCGTGATCCAGTCGAGAATACTCCGATTAGTCCGGCGGCGTGCCGCCCGCTCTTCGGGAGTTCCCCCCGCACCAAACAATTGGTCGAAGGCAACGCGCGGATCACGAATGACCGGAAGCGGCTCCGTCGGGGACGCCCAACTTATCGAATCGGTGTAGATGCACGTGTACCCATATGCACAGCCACCAGACTGATTGATGTTTTCGATACAGAGCTGCATCGACGGGATGGGCGTATCCTGCCCGAACCGCTGCGCGAACAGCTGGTCCAGGGACGTTCCAACGTAGACGTCTGATCCCTCGGTCTGCTTGGGGTGAGCCTGCGTCAGGAACGTCGCGCTCGACCGGAAGTGATCGCCACCGATTTCGGTTGGCTTGATCGCTTCGGCACCTTTCACATCCGTGTTACTCACGATCGTCAGGTAATCCCGAAACGGCTCCAGTGGACTCAAGGCGCTTGGCGTGAGGTCGAAATCACTCCCGACGGCCGCAGGAGACCACAGGTGCTGTGACGCTCCGTACGCGCTACTGCCGGCCGCACCATGCACCATTTCGATTGCCACGAGTCGAGTGGGTCCTGCGCTCACCCTCGAAGACGGGCTTGCGACCAGACGCCGGACCGGCACCATGGCGTCGAGCAGCGGCAGCGCGATGGAGGCGCCGATGCCGCGAAGGACCGTGCGGCGAGACATGTGTTTTCCGGTGATGAATTCCATCGTGATGCGTCTCCTCGTCGTAGGGCGACCGTGCGCCGCACCTACCGGCTAATGATTCTCCCCGCCTTCTTCCACTGCGGCGTCAGCTCGACTCATTTGGAAGGCAGCGCTGTTTACGACACCAAGAACGAATGCCGACATACGGTAACCGTCGGCCTCCGCACGCCGCGCAATCGCGCGAACCGTCGGTTGATCGTAATACTCAACGCGCCGACCGAGGGCATAGGCCAACAGATTATCCGTGAAGGTGCGAATCAAGGGAATGGGTCGCTCGAGCAAGGCTTCCTGGAGGTCATTCGGGCTGGTAACCGGCGTCCCATCGTACAGCTCGCCCTGCGTGTCCAACGGCAGTCCATGCTCCCGTATACGCCACCTACCCGTGACGTCGAAATTATCCAGCGCCAAGCCAATGGGATCCATGTATTGATGACACGAATTGCAGACTGGATCCGAGCGATGCAGCTCCATCCGTTCGCGCGTGCTGAGCAACCGGCCATCCTTGGCGCCTTCGGTTTGCTCCAGATCGGGCACACCGGGCGGCGGCGGTGGCGGCGGCGTGCCGAGCAGAACCTCCATAACCCACTTACCGCGGAGCACGGGGGACGTTCGGTTTGCGTGAGAGGTGAGCGTGAGAATGCTGCCGTGCCCAAACAGGCCCTTCCGCTTCTCATCCACATGCCGCACGCGCCTGAAATGATCGCCGATGACATTCGGTATGCCGTAGTGACGCGCCAACCGCTCGTTCACGAACGTGTAATCAGCCGTGAAGAGTTCCAGCACGCTTCGGTCATCGCGGACGAGGCTGTGGAAGAACAGCTCCGTTTCGCGCCGCATCGCATCTGCGAGTTGCTGGTGGAAGTCGGGGTACATCAATCGATCAGGATGCACCTTGTCGAGATCCTGCAGCCGGAGCCACTGGGCTGCGAACCTCGTCGCTAGCCCCTCCGAGCGGGGATCGGCGAGCATTCGCTGCACTTGTCTCTCGAGCACCCGGCGGTCTGACAGCTCCCCTCTCTGCGCTAGTGCGATGAGGGTGTCATCTGGCGGCCTCGCCCAGATGAAGAACGACAGGCGGGTCGCGAGATCCACATCGTTGATACGGTAGATCTCGCCGGCTCGCACGCGGCTGCCGGGCTCTTCGAACCGAAATACGAAATCCGGACTCGCCAGAATCGCCTGGAGTGCGGTCCGGATGCCGGTTTCAAATCCGCCCAGGATCACACCCTCGTCGTAGAACGACATCAGTGCCGAGAGCGTCTCCGTGTCGACCGGTCCCCGGAAGGCCCGGGTGGCAAGCCGCGCGATGATGCCGCGCGCACAGGGTCGCTCCTCTGCGGGCATGGTGGGGCGACACGTGAAGATCTTGCGACGGCTGGGCGTCTCGGATACGCCTGTGACCTTGTACGGCCCGACCACGACGAGATCTTTCAGGTGAGCAAGCGCCGTAATCCCGTATCCGCCCACACCAATCTGCCGATCGGTCAGCGACCATTCATGCGGTGATAACAGATCCTCCACGGGTCCTTCGAACGTCCGGAGAAATGCGGCGGTCACGCGTTGGGGGCCCGCCCGAACAAAGATCGGATCCGTCTCCATGTTCACGCCGTTGGGATCGGACACGCGCATCCAGCGGTCAACTTCGAGCAACGCGACCCGTTGGCCGTTTATAGACACCTCGATCTGCTCACCCGGCTCGGTCGCTCCATAAAACCCACCGGTGGTCGTGTGCTCGAACGCCATCTTGAACGCATACTCGCCATCTGCCAGGAAATTATGCACAACCGAGATCCCGCCCCGCGTTCCGCGTGGCGCTCCCTCCACGCGATCCCACTGCGAGACGTAGCCTGGGTTCGTATACGTGGTTGAGCTGGTCATTGCGTTCGGGTCGCCCACTGCCAGCCGGCTGATGTCGCTCGCACCGCGAAGATATGCATCCATGAGCGTCGCCGAGAGCATCTGCACATCGGCGATGTTGTCGAAGTTTGCGCTCTTCGTGTCCAACGGCAGGTAGTCGGCCGCGTCGACATCGAGGTCCAGTAGGTCACGAATCGAGCGAGAGTACTCGGCCCGATTGAGCCGTTGAAACGTCCTGCGACCGGGATTGGGATTAGCGGCCGCCGCTCGATCCAGCTGTGTCTCCAGCGTCTCGACCAGAGCAAGGAGGGTGTCGCTTCGCGGCCGAGGCATTCCCGGGGGAGGCATCATGCCCGCTCGCAGCTTGCGGATCATCTTCTCCGCCACCTCCGCGTTCCGCTCCGCCTGCGCAACGTCGAACGCCGCCAGGGTCAAGTTGCCCGTCAGCAACACGTCGTTGTGGCACAGTACGCAGTACTGTTTCACCACGGCGTTGAGCGGCGCTGGTTCGCGATCGGGGGCAAAGAAACCGACGGACATGAGCGGTAGGTGAGGCGGTTGCGGTCCCACCCCGCGGCCGGTCTGAGCTGCCAGACCAACCGACAGCGCCGCAACACCGACGATCGAATAGGTGAATCTGGACATGCGCACCTCGCTTCAGCCGTCCGCGGCGCCCGTCCCAATGCTCCACGAACTACCCGCCGCGCCGCGTGTGCTCAACCTACAGCATTCGGTCAGCCCCATAGAATACGGATAATCCCCACTCAGGGCCAGACTTCTGAGTCACAATCGAGTTTGGCAGGTGACGCTCGGACTCGAGCACTGCCTAGTTCGTTTCCCCCCCGGCGATTGCCGCTCGGATCGCCGTCACCGTCTGTTCGACGCGGAACGTCAGAAGCTTCTTGCCGACTTCGATCGTCTTTTCTTTGGGGAAGATGCTCACGCCATTGATCGTGGCTTTGTCACCCGCGACACGCTGCTCGTATCGCACGACAGTCGGATCCGTGACCATCATGATCGAGGTGATGTAATAGTTGTCATGCAGCCCATCGTCCGTCGGCTGCACAATCCCCAGGTCACGCTCCATGTATTGGAGCACGTCGTCATAGTTGTAAAACTCGGGGATGTGGTGCGCCCGTGTCTGGCGCCACTGGTTGTTGAGCGCCGCGGCGACGTTCGCCATGCCCCGCTGGTTGCCGCCACTGTCCCCAATGTAGACGATGTGCTCGAACCCGTGCTGGGCCAGACTGGCCCCCACGTCCGTCAGGACAGCTTCGAAGGTCGCCGGCCGCAAACTGATCGTCCCCGGATACCGCATGTGGCCCGACGGGGGATCGATGCTCCCCTCCGGCACGAGCTTGATGATCGGCGCGCACAGCGCATTGCCAAGCTGGCGCGCAATCCCCTCGCACGCGCTCTGCAGCACGTAGTTGTGTTTCCCCGTGGCAACGTATGGCCCGTTCTGTTCGATCCCCCCGGTCGGGACGATCACCGTCGTCTTCCCTGCCGCGATCGCGTCCCGGACCTCCATCCACGTCGGCTCCTCGATCCACACCGAGTTGAGCGCGGCAATCGGCCTCGGCATTTGGAGTTCCTCGAGCAGCTCGCGAGCCTGCTCGACCTGTCGGCGCGCCCGTTCCTCGGATGTCTGAACACCCTGTCGTTGTTGTGCGCTCAGGGGCGCCAGACCCAGGAGGAGTGTCCAGCTGAAAAATAACAGCGACCATTTCTTGTTCATCGGATTTCCTTCCCCGGGTTGGCTTGCGAAGCTCGGCGAGGTCAGCCTTCGCTTCGGTGACTGGCACGCATCTGTCGGTCGACCTGGAGTAGAGTCAGTTCTACTCGCTCTTCAAGGACCGACGTTGCGGCCGGCTGCCGCTCGGCCTACCACAAGCGCCTCGCGCTCCGACACGATGATCACCCGAAACCCTTGCTCCAACCGCTCACGGATGTCATCGACCCCGGCAGTGATCCCACAGGGGACGTCAAACTCCCTGCAGGCGGCCAACACCGCTTGAATAGCGTCCTCTACGGCTACTATGTCTCCATCGTACGCGCGTCTCAGATCACCCGGGCCTGCAAAGACAACGCTGACGCCAGGTGTGCCCACGATGGCTCGCGCGTTGTCGACGCCAACGCGGTCTTCGATGATCAACATATTGACCAGCGTCCCCTCGGGGTTGCCAGGCCAGAGCTCGTGACCCATGGCGTCCACTGCAATGGCCGCGTCTTCTACGGTTTCTACGTGTGGAAACACGATTGCGGCGACGCCGGCGGCGAGGCCCTGTTGGACGCGGGCCCGGGCGGAGTCGGCGCCGGCTCGAATCGGCGGGATTCTGAGCGCAACCGGGTGCGCGAACCCGTCGCCCGACTCGCCGGGCATCGCCCGCATGTACGCTTGCATTTGCGGAATGTCAAATGGCCCCCGCTCCAACGAGTAGAAGACAAAATCCGGCTCCCGGAGTCGGCCCATGAGCACGCCCTGCTCCGGCGTCTTCTCACCGGAGAATACGCCAAACACCGGCTGGCCATGCGTGAGCAGCTGAACGATCGTCGACGCAGCCGCCCGTTCGGCACTCGATGACGGTTGGCACGCCCCGAGAACGCTACATGCCGCGACGACCACCCAGGTCGCGCCAGTCGGCACGTCAGGCGTCCGGCTCACCAGCCAATCTGGCGGACACTCGTAACTCGCCAACCATCAATCTCCAATCGCCATTCTACCGGTCCCGCGCGTATTTCACGTCTCCACCGACAATTGTGTAGACCACTTCCGTCGTCGGAATCTCGTCCTCCGGAATGGTGAGGATATCCTGGGACAGCACCGTGATGTCGGCGAGTTTTCCCGGTGTCAGCGATCCCTTGATGTCTTCTTCAAATGCCGCATACGCACCATTGATCGTATAGGTTCGGAGCGCCTGGACACGGCTCAACCGCTGCTCGGGATAGAACACCGAGCCATCCGCGGTCTTGCGCGAGACGGTCGCGTAATAGCTGGCAATGGGATTGACGTCTTCCACCGGCGCATCCGTGCCGTTGGTGACCACGGCGCCCGTTTCCATGAGGCTCTTCCACACGTACGCCCCTTCGCGCGCCCGTCGTTCGCCGAGTCGAGGCACCACCCACGGCGCGTCAGACGTCGCGTGAATCCCTTCCATCGACGCGATCACGCCAAGCTGTCCGAACCGTGGAATGTCATCCGGGTGGAGATGCTGCGCATGTTCGATCCGCCATCTGAGATCGCTGGGCGCGGCGCCGCCAAACGCCTGTTCGAACACGTCGAGGACCTCTCGATTCGCGCGATCCCCAATGGCATGGACGCAGAGTTGATACTCGTGCTGCGCGGCCAGGCGTGCGGTCTCATGCAGATCACGAATTGGGCTCGTGTTGAGACCCGAGCTGGTCGGCAGATCGTTGTACGGTGCAAGGAGCCACGCGCCGTGGGAACCTAGGGCACCGTCGATCGTGCGCTTGATCGCCCGCACGGTGAGGAAATTGTTGCCGTACCCCACCATCCTGTAGTTCGCCAAGTTCTCCGCCAGTTGCTCATTCGAGCTTCGGATCATGATCCAGAGGCGGACGCCCAACGCGCTTTCGTCAACTAGCTGTCTCAAGAGGTCTACGGTCTCGAAGCCCGAGCCGGCATCCTGAAAGCTCGTCACGCCTTTGGACAGGACCTCTTCCGCCGCCAGCAGCGCCATACGTCGAGGATCGGCGGGCGCCGCGTTTTCGCGCGCAGGGCTCAGCAGCCCCTGCGCCGTCTCGCGGAACGCGCCAATCGGATTACCGTCGCGGTCGCGTACGATCTCCCCACCGGGAGGATCCCGCGTGTCCCGCGTGATGTTGGACATCTCCATGGCCCTGGCGTTGGCAAAGGCAGCGTGTCCGCTGGCGTGGCGGAGGATGACGGGGTTGTTGGGTGACACCGCGCTCAGGCTCTCGTGTGTTGGCAGGCCCTCGACATTGCCCGGGGGTTCGCGATCCCATTTCTCCTGGTGCCAGCCGCGACCCGTGATCAGTCGGTCGGTCGGCGCATCGGCCGCCGCCGCCTGCACCATCGACACGATCTCATCCCAGTTCGCGACGTGCATGAGATCGAGTTGCATCTTCGCATTCCCGATGCCCATGAAGTGGGCATGGCTCTCGATGAACCCGGGAATGGCAAGCTGGCCGTCGAGATCGATGACTTGGGTCCGCCGGCCAACATACTGGTCGATCGCATCATTGCTGCCGACCGCGATGATCGTGTCATCCTTGACAGCAATGGCCTGGCCATCCGGCGTGTTCGGGTCGACCGTGACGACTTTACCGTTTTGGAGAACCAGGTCGGCGGCGACTTCCGGTTCGGGTCCGCAGCCGGTTACGGTCGCAACGAACACACTGATCGCCACACAGACGGATTCAATACGACGTGGAATACGCATAGGCCAATGACCGGTTTTGAGGAGCGGCATGTTCGGTGACCGAGAGAAGATGCCAACCCGACGCAGTCCCCGCGAGGGGGAATGTGCGACGGCCAGGACGCGGCCGGAGACCCAGGAGTCTTTGGCCAAACGCCTTTGAGGACTCATTCCGACTTTGCGGGCCCCTCGCTCGCGTTCCACATATCCCAGATGATCTCCCACGAACCGTCACCACCCTTCTGCCATACAATGACGTATTTGCCAGTACGAACCGATGCGTCCGCTCCCTGTCCCGTTCGAACGGTATACGAGGCACGCTCCACGGCCAGGCGACCGACGAACCGAATCTCACCGTCAGTGACCTCGAGGACGGCCGGATCTCCCTCGAAGAACGTCTCGACGTACGGACCGATCGCGGCCCGCCCGCTAACCGGCTCGCGATCGGGCGCCAGCATCACGGCATCGGCGGCGAAGTAGCTCGTGAGCGCCGGGCCGTCCCCAGCGTTATAGGCATCGACCCAGCCCTTCCTGGCTTCAGCAAGCACGTCGCCTGCGGACCCGACGGGGACAATCTCAATGCCCTGGTCCCCCGGCGCACAGGCGGACAGCATCAACACCCCAACAACCAGCGATACGAGTCGATTCATCGTTCCCTCCCAGAGCAAGACTTGCGGCCGAAGGCCTTCGCGCTCTTCTTACCGAGCGGGGACCTTAGCGACGAGGCAAGCATGACACACACGCGAGTCTTCACCGTTTTGAGCGTTGCGCCGCTGCTAGCGTGCGGGGCCGGAGGCCAGGACGCGGCGGCATCCGAATCGGATGTGGTCGCGGCCATGATCACGGCGCCGGCGGATGGGGCGGAGTTCACCGGACCAGTCACCATCCGACTTGGCACTCGGAATCTCACGATTCGACCGGCCGGCACCGACGAACCGAATAGCGGGCATCATCACCTGTTCATCAACAGCGATATCGTGCCGGAGGGGGAGGTCATCCTCACTGGTCCGGGCATCGTCCACCTCGGGGCCGGCCAATCAGAGTACGTGATCGATGAAACCGGGACGTATACCGTCATTGCGGTGCTGGGGGATCACCTGCATGCTCGCATTCCCGGCGCGACGACCGACACCGTGCAGTTTACGGTTCAGTGATCACCCCCCCCGGCCGGGGTCTACTCGAGGCCTACCGCTTTCAACAGGCGTTGAAACTCCGGCTCGGATCGCAACGGCGCCATCTGAGGGTCAACCCGGAGAAACACCATCGAGTGCGAGCGACGATCGTACGCCTGGTTGAGCCACTCGAGTGCCTCGGCCGTTTCTCCCAAGGCAGCATACACCGTGGCAATTTCGAACGCCGGGACGTAACGGGTTTCGCTCGCTGCTTCCAGCTCGGTCAGCATGGTCATGACGGTATCCCGCCTCCCCACGAGAGCGTACGCGTGCGCTAGCCCTGCAATCATGATGTCGCTCTCGCCGGAGAGCGCTACGGACCGACGGATGGACTGGACGGCCACGTCGAGCAATCCCAGCTCTTCATACGCCTTTCCTGCAAAGAGATGCGCAATCGCGAAATTGGGGTCCAATCGGAACGTCTCGTTGAACTCCGCAACAGAACGCTCGAAGTCCCCGGAGTAATAGGAGATCCACCCGGAAACCGCGCTAATGATGAGTGAGAGCGGATCGAGTTCCTGCGCTCGCGCAATTGCCGCGCGGGCCTCGTCAAACCGACCCATAGAGGTGAGATAGTTGGCATACCACTGGTATCCCACGGCATACTCGGGACTGAGCGTGGTGGCTAGCTGAAATTCCCGCTCGGAATCGGACCAGTTCCAATCGTAGTAGACCGCGATGTAGCCCAGCGTGGCGTGCGGTTGGCCGAGCGATGCGTCCAGTTCGAGCGCCGTCTTCGCGGCGGCACGGGCACGTTGAAAAGCAACCCCCGGCGGCATATAGTCGTAAAACCCGATCACCGCGTAGGCATCGCCAAGATGTGCATGAGCTTGCGCGAAGTCGGGCACTCGCTCGATGACGTCTTCGAAATGGCGCACCGCCGTTTTCAAGTCGGCTTCGGTCCGCCGGCTCCAGTGATACCGGCCTCGGACGAATAGCCTGTGCGCTTCCACATCGTCGATCTGACGCGTGAGGGGTCGCGCACCTGCGCTACTGGGAGTCCGCAAATCCAAGGCTGCCACGATCGCCTGCGAAATTTCCTCTTGCACGGCAAAGACGTCGTCCGGATCGCGGTCAAAAGTCTGTGACCACAGGAGAAACCCCTGTTCGACATCGGTGAGCCGCGCGCGAACCGTGAGAGAGTTCGCCGTGGCGCGAATGCTGCCTTCCACCACCGTCGCCACGCGCAGTCGGCGGCCCAACTCACGTAAATCCGTCACCTGGCCGGCCAACGCGAATGACGAGGTCCGTGGCGCGACCCGCAGACCCTCCACTCTCGTCAACGCATCGATCAGCTCTTCTGCAAGCCCGGCGGCTAAATAGTCGTCTTCTTCGTTTCCACCCAGGTTGGCAAACGGGAGCACGGCAATGGATCGATGGCTCGTCGCCCCCGCACCGACCGCTTCGTCACGCCACGGATTGAACGTCCAGTCGGTGGCAAATCCTGCAACGACCCCGGTCACTGCGATCCCGAGGCCCACGAGCACGGGCCGTCGTGCGCGCCGCACAATGTCCACGACGTGCGTTCCCGGCGGAGTCGTCAATTCTTCGATGAACTGTGCGGTCGTCTCGTGCCGGTCTGGCGGGACCTTCGCTAACGCTTTACGCACCGCCGCCGCGACATGGGCGGGGACGGTATCCCGCACCACAGACAACGATTGCGGTTGGTCAGACATGATTTTTGCGATGATCGCACGTGCCGTTGGCCCGGTGTGAGGTGGCTCACCCGCAAGCATCTCGTACACGACACATGCCAGCGCATAGATGTCGCTCCGCGGACCGATGTCCGGGCTCGCGGCCGCCTGCTCGGGACTCATGTATCGCGGCGACCCAAGCGACAGCCCCGTGTCGGTGAGACGCGTGTCGTTGACCTCGCCAACGGCCAGCGCAATGCCGAAGTCGGCCACGACAGCCTCGCCGTCGTGGAGCAAGATGTTTTCGGGTTTGATATCGCGATGAATCACATCGTGTCGATGAGCGTAGTCGAGGGCGCTCGCCACGGCACGGGCTATGTGAAGCGCCTCCGTAATCGAGAGCTGCTTCTCACGATCGAGTTTGTCTCGAAGTGTCTCTCCCTCGACAAACGGCATCACGTAATACAGGAAGGTGTCAGCCTCCCCCGAGTCGTGCAGCGGGAGGATGTGTGGATGCTGCAGATTGGCGGTGAGTTTGATCTCGTTGAGGAAACGCTTCGCACCGACGACCGCCGCGAGCTCCGGCCGAAGAACTTTGACCGCGACCTGACGATCGTGCTTGATGTCGTGCGCAAGATACACGGTCGCCATGCCGCCTTGACCCAACTCGCGCTGTATCGTGTAGCGATCCGCGAGAGCTGCGCGCAGCCGCTCAACTGGCTCGGACATTGACACCGCCTAGATCCATCAGATAGTCGCTCCTTCCTTCACTCCGTAAGCTAAGGTCCAGACCACGCAGCGACCAGAACGGGAGGTCTTGTATTTCCGCGTGTTCAGTCGAAACAGCCGTCGGCCCCCAGGACGTAGAATGGTCGCTCACGCCCGAGCCACGAAGCTGCGGGGTCAGCCGGCTACACAGTTCAGCAATCACTCCCACCGAGTCGTACGGGTGAGGTTCGGCTCAACCGCCGGCCGCACAAAGAACGTGAGGACATCGATCGTCTCTCTGCGTTGGATCGACCATGAAAGCCACGACGCCACCAGAAGCGAGGACACGATGGCGGAGACGAGGATGCCAACGAACACCTGGGTCGTCAGAATACCGACCTCCACGGCGATGTCGGCTGCCACAATGCCCGTCACCCCACTGGGGGTGAACGCAATGCCGATGGAGAGCCGATCCTCCCGCAAGCGTCCATCCTACCCGACTTGTGTAACCGGACCATCACACGGCCCTCACACTGGTTACGTAACCTACGGTCTGCCTCACAGTGCCGCCACGAGGACGGTCACGAACTATGAGCTCCGTGCAGGCAATCAGCCTCGAGCGTGCTGCGATCGGATCGCAGGACCCAGCTGTTGATGGAACGGATCGGATTTCAGGACCGCGCCGCCCCGCGTAGATTTCCGGGGGTCTCGGCTCAGCCCGTTCGGCGATAGGCGGTTCAGACGCACACCACCGTCTGGCACCACGGATCGTCGCCGCCCGAGCGGGGTCCATGTCTGCGTGAAGCCGGTTGTTCTTCAGATGCAAGGAGATCTCAATGAGGCAACTGCTAATGTTGGGTTTGTGGACGTGTCTCACCGCGCCGGCTCTTGGTCAAGGACGTGCCGTCGCCGATCCCCCGGTCCGCGTGCTCCTCGTGACCGCCCATCCCGATGACGATGCAGCGTTTGCCGGAGCGGTGTACCAAATCACCCATCAAGTGGGTGGCGTCGTCGATCTGGCGCTGGTCACCGACGGGAGCGGGGGCTTTCGCTACGCCACGCTGTCCGAACCGATCTACGGACTCGATCTCACAGACGAGAAGGTCGCTCGACAGTACCTGCCGGCCATCAGAAAGCGCGAACTCATGGCGGGCGGGGCAATCGTAGGTATCCGGAACTACTTCTTCCTCGATCAATACGACCACGAATTCACTCTGAACGCCGACACCGTGCTCACCGCGGTGTGGGATTCTACGTACGTGCGGCGTCGGCTCGCCGAATTGATGGTTCGGGGAGAGTACGACATGGTTTTTGGGCTGCTGCCTTTCCCGCAAATGCATGGCCATCACAAAGCAGCTACGATCTCTGCGTTACGCGCAGCGCAATCACTACCCGCCGATCGACGCCCAGTAGTCCTAGGAGGCTTTCCCTGTTCGTGGGATGGTGAACCCATCGTGTTCGAAGGACTTCCCGAGTTTCCGCTTACGCGGGTGAGCAGTGGGGAGCCGTTAGTACAATTCGACCGCACGCAGGGGCTCGGCGAGGACGGACGGCTGAATTTTCAGATCATTGCTAACTGGGTCATTGCGGAACACAAGTCTCAAGGCACCATGCAGTTGTTGATGAACCGCGGTGACCAGGAATGTTATTGGTACTTCGACGCCAACAACCCAGACGGTAAGGAGAGCACAAAGAAGCTCTTCAAGGATCTCGAGGTCACGCCATAGTCACCGGAGCGTACGTTGACTCGGCTGAAATCCATAGTGCCTTGTGAGCTCAAGCGTCTTGGGTGCCTTGTAGGCATCTGCGCGCTTCTCGCGGCTCCGATTCAGGCACAGCGAGACGGCATGGCACTGCGGGGCCGCGTGGTCAATTCAGCAACCAACGGGGCCCTCGTCCAAGTCGCCGTGTCGCTCAACGACCGGCAGCGGCGTTTCACGGATGAGAATGGAGGATTCGAAATCACCGGCATTCCCGCGGGCGACCATCGTGTGCGCTTCAGCAAGATCGGATTCGCCGAATACATACTTGCCGTGCGGTTTGAGAACAGCGACATCGATTTGGGGGTTGCCTCTCTCGATCCACTCCAATCCCGCCGTATGGTGTTTTCCGGCACTGTCGCTGAGAACGGCACCAATCAGCCCGTACCCCGCGCCGCAATCATCTTAAACGGCAGTACCATCGCAGTCACAGATCAAGCGGGAATGTTCGTCGCCGCCGATGCGCAGCTATACGAGACCAACAACCACGTTTCCGTGCAGGTGCTCGGGTATGATTCTGCCGACCAGTCGTTTGCCGTTCCAGCTTCTGAAAACGAGGTCAACATCCGGGTGTTTCTCGACCGCAATGCGACCGAACTCGAACCCGTGGTGATCGAGGCAGAAGAGATACCGGCTCACCTGCGAGAGTTTGAGCGACGTCGCAAAGCGGGGTTGGGCAGGTACATCACGGCAGGAGAAATCGAGCAACTCAATCCCATCGACGCTACCGATATTCTCCGACGCGCGCCGGGCGTGATCGTGAGCGGTGAGGTGTCCCGCGGGACCAGCGTTCGGTTTTTCCGCGGCGGCGCGCTCTGTGTCGAGGAGCCGTTGATCTTTCTGGACGGTGTCTTCACGCCAAACCTGTTCATCGATGCCGTCCTGACGCCGGAGCGCATTGCCGGTATCGAGCTATACAGCGGGCCAGCGACCGTTCCAGCGGAATTGCAGGTACAGGGATCGGGCCTCACGGGAGGTACACGAGCAGCGTGCGGGGTCATTGCGTTCTGGACCAAGGCGCCGGAGCTGGCAGGGCGCCGATCGCCGTTTGAAGTGGGCCTGCGGTATGGTGGCGCGCTCGGCAGTGATCGGGCGGGAGCC